>NZ_RCWF01000002.1:300000-447966 GCF_003667345.1 Poseidonibacter antarcticus | reverse complement strand
AAGTATACATTGTGTGACTTTAACATTAAAATATCTTTTACTCAACATATAAGTTGAGTAATGAGTATATTAGATTAGAATTTATAATTTTCATATTATAGATTTTATAATTTTAGTATATTGATTACTCAGTTTTGCTGGTGGTTATAGAGAAGAGGAAATACCCAGTCCCATTTCGAACCTGGAAGTCAAGCTCTTCATCGCTGATAATACTGCAGGGTCCCCTTGTCGGAAACGTAGGTCACTGCCAGCTCTTGAGTATTTATTTTTATTTCAAATTAGCTTAGCTTTTTACACTTATTCTAGTGTGAAGAGCTAAGCTTTTTTTTTGCTTTTTTTGCCTTTCTTATTATTGCTTTCTTATATTTAATTTTCTTACAATCTTCTCAAATCTTTTGAAGCCAATTTTTATTTCCTTTTTACTTATATTCAATGGAGGTAAAAATCTTAAAATATTAGTACCTGAGTTAAGCACTAAAATCCGATAATTGAGTGATAATTGTACTATTTCATCTAAATTCACTTTTTCTTTTAATGTAATTCCCAGCATTAAACCAAATCCAGTTTTAGATAAGAATAAAGACGGATATTTTTTTATGAAATAGTCTATATATTTGTTAAAATATTTGATATTAGATTCAAGTTTCCCACTATTCTTATATTGTTCTAATATATTTAGAACAGTATTTGAAACAGACGTTGAGAGGTGATTCCCTCCAAAAGTAGAGCCATGATCACCTTTTGCAAAAATATTCTTTAAGTTTGTCATCATAACTCCTATAGGAATTCCTGTAGCTAATCCTTTTGCTAAAGTTATAATATTGGGAGTAATTTCATAATGTTGAGACATTAAAAAATTGCCACTTCTATAAACTCCTGTTTGAACTTCATCTACTATTAGTAATAATTTATTCTTTTTTAATATTTTACTTAATTCTCGCACTTGTGCTTTATCTTGCATAAAGACACCGCCTTCTCCTTGAATTAACTCAATCATTACAGCAACAGTATCCTCATCTATTAAAGATATTGCTTCATTTATATTATCAGCATAAACAAAGCCATCAGGATAAGGTCCAAAATATTTATGTTTATCATCTTGTGCCGTTGCCTTTAAAGTTGTTATTGTTCTACCATGAAAAGAATTTCTGATAGTTATAATTTTATATTTAGTTTTATTAAAAGCTATATTTCCATATTTACGAGCTAATTTAATAGCACTTTCATTGGCTTCTGCACCACTATTACAAAAAAAGCATTGCATATCATATGTACTTAATGCAACAATTTTTTTTGCACATTCCTTTTGTGGTTTTATATGATATATATTTGATGAATGTAAAATCTTATTTGCTTGTTTTTTAATGGTTTTAATAACTTTCTTATTACAATAACCTAAACTATTTACTCCTATTCCAGAAGAAAAATCTACATAATCTTTTCCTTTTTCATCATATAAAATTGATTTTTTTCCTTTTACAAATGAAATGTCTAATCTATTATATAATGGTAATAAATAATTTGTTTTATCCATTTTTGTTCCTTTACTTGTGATAGAAGGTGAATTGATCATCTTTATCTTTTAATTTATATCGTTGAAAGAGAGATTTATAAAAAGGCTTTCCTAATTCTTTACAACTTAAAGCTTCTTCCATAATTTTTTCATCATATAATGGATTTATTATAAGTTTATTCAATTTTTTAATACTGATATTTGGATAGTCTCTTTTTTCTAAAATAAGAGTATCATTTACAGTAATAAAGCCTTCCTCTAAAACTTTTGCATAGCAACCTGTTAGGCCACTTTGAAAAATAAATTTTGTCATCTCTTTTTTATTTGTATTAGCACTTAATTTCCAACAAGGTTGCCTTGGTTGAGTGATTTGTATTCTTGCTTCTCCTAGTTGATAAATATCTCCTATACAAATATCATTTTCTGTAACAGCACTTAGAATTATATTTTCCCCAAAATGTGCAACACCATTAATCTCAAAAGTTGTTTTTAGTTGTTTATTAATTTGCTCATATGTTTTCTGTGAAAATAAAAAAAGTGCTTTATTTTCTCCTCCATGATGAATTAAATCGCCTTGTTCATCATCTAAAAATCCAGTTTTAGTAAGAAATGATTTTTCAACAGGATATTTCTTTATTCCTGATATAATCTCTTTTCTTTTACTGTTTTCTAAGAGTCTTGTAGTAACTTTTCCTGTTTTAATAAATAAAACTTTTGCTATTTTTGTTTCTATTTATTTCTCCAATAACTCTATTTATTTAAGTTTTCAGGTGGTATAATAACATACAACTGTAACTTATTCAAGGTACAAAAATAGATAAATAAAAGGGACAGTTATATATAAGCTTATTAATTCATCAACACCTTTATATATTCAACTTTATAATCAAATTAAAATTAATATTGAAATCAATATTGAAAAAAATTTGCTTGCTGGAACAAAACTTCCTTCTATTAGACAAATGGCTCAAGATTATCAAATAAGTAAACACACAGTAGAATCAGCTTACAGTCAATTATTTGCAGAAGGATATATCGAAAGTTATCCACAAAGTGGGTATTTTGTGAGTAAAGATATAGAGAATTATTTACCATTAAAAAAAACACTTCAGCATGTTTCCCCACCAACTACTACAAATTTTTTATATAATTTTTATCCTGTGCAATTACATAATGATAATTTTCCTAATAAACTATGGTCTCGATTACATAACAAAGTTATGAAAGATATGATTAATTTTGGGAGTTATCCCCAAAAGCAAGGCGAATATTCTTTTAGAGTACAAATATCAAAATATTTAAGTCACAATAGAGGAGTTCAATGTAATCCTGATCAAATAATCATATGTAGTGGATTTGCAGATGCAATGTTTATTATTGCTACAATATTAAAATCTTCTACTTCACAATTAGGAATTGAATTCCCAGGATATTCAGTAGTAAAGCAAGTATTCAAAAATCTTAATTATTCAATAGAAAATATTTCAATAAATAAAGATGGTATTAGTTTAGAACATATAGAAAAAAGTAAGTCTAAACTTTTATATGTTACCCCTTCCCATCAATATCCAACAGGTGTAACTATTCCTATTTCAAATCGTTTTAAACTTATACAATGGGCTACAAAAAATAATGCATATATTATTGAAGATGATTATGATAGTGAATTAAGTTATAACAATCGGCCAATTCCATCATTACAGGAATTAGTCATAACAATTGTGTTATTTACACAGGTACATTTTCAAAATCTCTTTCTCCTGCATTAAGAGTAAGTTATCTTGTTCTACCCAGAACATTATTACCTCTATACAAAGAGAAGTTTAATTATCATTTCTCTGGTGTATCTATTAATACACAAAAAACACTTGAATTATTTATGAAAGATGGTTATTGGGAAAAGCACATACGAAAAATTAGAATTCTAAATAAAAAGAAACATGATATTATGAAAGAATCTTTACTTTTTTATTTAAAGGATAAGATTAAAATAATAAGAGAAGGAAGTGGATTATCTATAGTAATTACACCAATTGTAAAAATAGATTGGGAAATACTTGAAAAAGAAGCAATAAGTAAAAGAATTAAACTTTATTATATACATTCAGATTCTACTGCAACATTTAAAGCTATATACATGGGATTTGGGAGTTTCTTAGAAGAAGAGATTCCTTCTTCTGTAGAAATTTTTTCAAAAGTTTTTTTACTGGCTATATGTAAATAATATTTTAATAAGTATAGACTAATTTATTCTTTTATTACATAGATTAAAAAATTTGTTAATTTTAAATAATAAAACATTAAAAAGGCAATAACACCCCTAGCGGATTTCCTCGCTACACTCACGTAGATACCTCGCAAAGAAAACCTTATAAAGTACACTTTTATAAACCTTTTTAGGAGCGAATTTTTTTCATTAAGCTAAAAAAAGAGATTATATTTGAAACGATTTTGAAACGATAAATACTTTATACTTTCGCCATAAAAAATACGAGGATATAAATATGAAAGAATTAATTGTAATAACGGGAGCTAGTTCAGGAATAGGTGAAGCTACAGCAAAAACATTTAGTAACTTAGGTCATCCACTACTTCTTATTGCAAGAAGAGTAGAAAAACTAGAAACTTTAAACTTACCAAATACAATTTGTGCAAAAGTTGATGTTACTGATTTTGAAGCAGTAAAAACTACTATTAAAAATGCAGAAGAAAAATATGGGAAAACTGGATGTTTAGTTAACAATGCAGGTGCAATGTTACTTGGAAGTATAGATACTCAAGATTTATCGCAATGGCAAAGAATGTTTGACTTAAATGTTATGGCCGTTTTAAATGGTATGCAAGCAGTTCTTAGTGATATGAAAGAAAGACGAACAGGAACTATTATAAATATCTCTTCAATAGCAGGTAAAAAAACATTTCCCGCACACGCTGCTTATTGCGGTACAAAGTTTGCTGTACATGGAATCAGCGAAAATGTAAGAGAAGAAGTAGCTCCTTTTGATGTAAGAGTTATCACAATAGCTCCAGGAGCTGTAGAAACTGAACTATTATCTCATACTACAGATGAAGAGATAAAAGCAGGATATGAAGAGTGGAAAAAATCTATGAATGGTGTGATAGTTCCTGATGATATTGCAAGAAGTATTGCCTTTGTTTACTCTCAACCACAAAATGTAAATATAAGAGAACTTGTAATTGCAGCAACTAGACAAGAGGCATAATCAGTAATTTGATATAATTTCATATGAATTATAAAATAGTATCAACAAAACAAAATCTTATAGAAAAAATAACACTTATTTTAAACAGCTTGGATATGAAAGAATCTATTCATATCCAAGAGGTTGATTTGTGGATTGTTGATGTACAAACTATTGATGATACAGCATTAACCTCTTATAAAAATAGAATCAATTTTTCAAATATACTTTTTATAGTAAACAATAGCAATGAGATAAAACTTTGTCTTGATAACTCTTTTTTAAACTATATAAATATCTCTTTTTATGATGAAGAATTAGTAAGTTGGTGCAAATATTTTTCTAAAAATAAAAAAGAAAAGATACTAAAACTTGATAATATTACAAGAATAGATTTAGATAACTCGATTATCATACAAGATAAAAAAACCATTAAACTAACTCTTCAAGAAAAAGCACTTATAAATGCTCTATCCTCTTTTAAATTTATTTCTACATCATTATTAGCAAACTCATTAAAACTATCTAGTACTACAAGTGTACGAACTATTATTAATCGAATAAGAAAAAAATTAGAAGTTGATATCTTTGAACAGAAAAAAACTTTTGGATATAAGCTAAAAAGTATTGGGATAGAAGAAGATAATCAAATTAAATTATCAGCTATAAAAGAACTAGAAGAACAAAATAAACTTATGCAAAGTGTAATTGATAGTTCCCCAATTTTTATCGTGACTTTTGTTCATAAACAACTATATTGTATCAATAAATCTTTTAGAGATTATCTAGGAATAGAAACTATAAAAGAGTTATGGGATGAAGAAAAAGGGGATTTTTTTCAGTTAATAGAGCATGATATTAAAAAAATTGATTTACTAAAAAAAACTTTATTTACAAAAGGAAAACATAAAATAAAACTCTATGAAACAAATAACAATAAAACATCATTTGAAATAGAGGTTTTTTATTTTGAAAATTTAGATAAACATCTTTTTATATTTAAACAAAAAGAGTAAAATTAATTTTTTTTGCTTTCTTAAACTAATGGTAAATATGTGTGACTATTTTTATATTTTTCTTATGAGGGATACCCCACCTTCAAGTGCTTTAGCTACATTAAATCATAACTAAAGCCCAAGAATTAGGAGATATTAAAATTGCCATAAAGAATAACTATAACTTGAGGAAGAGAATTCCCAAATGAAGTTACATAAACAATCTTAGAGGTTTAGAACTTTCATCATTTTCTTTAAATCTAGGTGATGAATTTGTAATTTTCCAAGCTAACTATAGTATATATACAATACCAATAAATGTATAAGTTTTGATATTAAATATTTATATATCCCTCTAGATATTGAACAGCTTGTCCTTGAATAATTACATGATCCTTATTAACTTTACATTTTAGAATTCCCCCACGTTTAGAAGCTTGACAAGCTAATAAATCGTTTTTGTCTAATATCTCTGCCCATAATGGAGCTAAACCTGTATGCATTGATCCAGTAACAGGATCTTCAATTCCACCATTAGCAGGCCAAAAATATCTTGAAATAAAATCATACTTCGTTGACTTAGATGTAACTGTTACATCTAATGGTCCAAGTTTTTTAATTTCATCTAATTTTATTTGAACATTATATACATCTTCTTCATTTGAGTAGATTACAAAATAAGTTTGTTGATTTATATAAACCTCTATAGGCTCAATAGAAAGCCCTTTTTTTAATTCCAGAGGAATTGATTTAACTTTACTTGGCTTTCTATTTGGAAATATCATTTCAATATAACCATCATCTAATTGTTTCACCTTTAAACTTCCAACAGCTTTAGCTAAGAAAATTACTTCGTTTATAGAACTATCTTCTTGGAATAAAACAAAAGCTGTGGCTAATGTAGCATGTCCACAGAAATCTATTTCAGTTATTGGTGAAAACCATCTAATTTCATAGGTAGTGTTATCACATTTTTTTGCAAAAGCTGTTTCAGACAAGTTGTTTTCAATTGCAATAGCCTGCATTTTATCTTCTGATAACCACTTATCTAAAATAATTACAGCTGCTTGGTTTCCTTTGAATATAGTATTTGTAAATGCATCTATTTGATATATTTTTAATTTCATTTTTTCACTTTTTATAATTATAACATTAGTGAATATAAAATAATCCAAATTTCTAAGGAGTTAGAAAATGAATTATTTATTTGCTTTTAGTATAGTTAGTTGATTACTACTTATTGAATTACTAGCTCATACTTTTCAAAAAGTCTAATTAAAGCTTCTATATTTCTATAATACTAGAATTATAGAAGTTTATTTTAAGTTTTATTATTCTACAATTCTAGAAATACAAAATAAGGAGTAAAAATGAGTCCAGAGTTATTAGATCATTTATCACAAGCAGGCAATTTTTTTGTTTTTAACTTTATTGAACTTGCAGTTTTATTTTTAGCGGTAAGTTTTCTTGTAGAGTTTATAAATCTATTTATCAATTCCAAAAAAGTTCAAAAAGTATTATCATCAAATAAAGGTGGATATTTAATTGCATCTGTATTCGGTTCTATTACACCATTTTGTTCTTGTTCAACTATTCCATTGACATTAGGATTATTAAAAGCTAGAGCTTCATTTGGTCCAATTATGACTTTTCTATTTACATCACCATTATTAAATCCAATTATTATCGCAGTATTTTGGTCTGCATTTGGTTATGAAGTAACGTTAATTTATGGTTTAATCGCATTTTTTGTATCTATACTAGCAGGGTATACATTAGAAAAATTTGGTTTTGAAAAATACATTAAAAAAGAGATTTTTGCAGAAGATGAAGTTGTAACTTCTTGTTGTGATTCAACACCAAAAGTTCAATTAACACCAGTTAAACTATCAAGTTTTACAAATATAAAACCACAATTTATTTCACAAAATGCATGTTGTGATTCAGCTTCTGAAAAACAAGAAATTAAAAAAGAAAGTACATGGCAAAAAATTGGTGATAAAACAATAATAAATAAAACATGGAAACAATTCCTAAGTTTTGCTCCTTATATTGCAATCGGTATTGCTATTGGTGCTTTTGTACATGGTTTTGTGCCAGAAGAATGGTTAACAAAATATGCAAGCAGCCAAAATCCATTTGCAGTACCAATATCAGCATTAATTGGAGTTCCTTTATATATTAGGGCTGAATCTATGGTTGGTCTTGCTCCTGCTTTATTAGATAAAGGGGTAAGTATGGGTTCTATTTTAGCTTTAACTGTTGCAGGTGCGGGGGCAAGTTTACCTGAGATGATTATGTTAAAAAAAATTTTTAAACTACCAATTATGATATTTTTTATTATTGCTGTATTTACAATGGCAATTGCTTGTGGGTTTTTGGTCAACTTATATTTTGCATAGAAAACATAGGCATTTATTTTATATATAAAAGCTACTTAAGTTATTAAAAGATTAATATTTATAATATAGTTTACTGTTTAAAATTGATATACTTATAGTAAAAATTTAGGACTTATAATGAATGAAGAGAAATTGTCAAATTGTTTAGCACAATTAGGAAATATTACAAGGTTAAAAATTTTTAAACTCTTAGTTAAAGCAGGAGAGAAGGGACTAAGTGTAGGTAAAATTCAAGAACAATTAGATGTTCCTGGTTCTACGCTTTCTCATCATCTCACAAAATTATTAAATGCAGACTTAATACAACAAATAAGAGATGGAAGAACTTTACATTGTATCGCAAACTTTGAATTACTCGAATTACTTATTTGTGATTTGAAAGATCAGTGCTGCATTGGAATTGAATAAGAAAATCCTTTATTTCTATTTTTCTAAAATATAAAATAAAATATTAATTCTGTTGTACTAAATCACATTTAGAATTTAAAAAGTTTTGGAATAAAATAACAAGATCAAAAAACTGTACCTTATAGAGTATATCCCAAATTATAAGTGATTTTAGAATAAGAATTAATAATTATTTATTTAAACTTCTAATTGTGAAGTCATTTCAATACTTCCACCTTTTATAATTTGAGCTCTTAATCCTGATTTATGAATCATTTCAGTTAATACTTTATCATTATCTAATTTCTCTGCAAGATACTTACAAGGTTCACACAGTCTTATTCCTTTTAAAACTACATTTCCTATTTGGAACTCTTTATCTACTAAAGAATTTAAATCACAGTTTGATACAACAATATTTCTTCTAAAATCTTCTGCTGTTATATCTTGATTGAAATTATCATTAAATTCATTTATCTTTTCTATCTCAATTAACGTTACATCTCTATCAGGTTCAGTTTTACCCTTGTTTGAAAATGTACCCTCTTGATTATAGTACCTATCTCCAAAAATTCCTTTTTCTTTTTCAAGAATCATTTGATTTACTTCTTGCATTGTACTTTTTGTATTTGGTGATATAAAAAGATTTATTATTTTACCTGACATAATTATCCTTTTTGTGATTTACTTGTAATGAACATATTTATTTATTTATTATTAATCTTCGCACTAATTTTAATTTCTTCTGTAAGAACAATATAAAAGATGTAAAGATTTATCGTATATAAATTCTTTAGTTAAATTCTATCTGAATATATTTATATTTCTAACAAACTTGGAAATATTTATAAAGGTATTTAATAATTTAATGATTTTTAAGCAAAAAAATCAAATTGTTTTTAATACATACCATTTGTGTTAAATTATTGAATGGTAAATTGTGATCTAAAAGTGAATATTGAGATTTAAAATATAATTATATAGACAAAAAAAGGGACAGTTAAAAAACTGTCCCTTTCTATTGATTGAATTAAGATATTATAATCTAGATTCGTATTTTCTAAGCATGTGTAATTTTTTAAGCATCTTCTTCTTAGCATTAATTTTTTGTTTTTTCTTAATTTCTGTGTTTGGTTCAAAAAATCGTCTAGCTCTAGTTTCAGTAACAATAAGATTTCTATCACATTGTTTCTTAAACTTTCTATATGCTTCATCAAAAGACTCATGTTCTTTTACTTTAATACCTGGCATTCTATATGGACCTACTTTCTTTTAAATTTTTTAGAGGTACACTATATTTAAATTAAACTTAATGATACTTAAAATCTATTTTGTGAGTATATCTTTTATAAAGCAAAAAGAGTAGATTATAAGCATAATATCAATTTATTCTAAAACAGAAAAAAAATCTTTGTGATGAAGAATTAAGTAATATTATAAAAAAAATATATAAAGTTAACACTATACTTCTAAAAAATCAAAAAGTGATTCAAGTTTCTTATTAAATGGTTCTATGAGTTTATAAGCCTCTTTTATGTAATAATCGAAGTCTAAAAATTCGTAAGAAAAGTCTTCTATATTGTTACAAAGTTCTACTTTATATCCTACGTTTATTCCTATTACTCTTTGCTGCGAATCTTTGTTTAGAGGTGGAAGAATCTTTTTTAATGGAAATCCATTTTTACTTATAAAATATCTAATAGTATTAGATACTGGCATATAAGTTTTTTGTAGTGAGTAAACTTTTTCAAGGACTAAATCTATATTTCTAGTAGCTTTGAAATTCAGTAAAAAGTCATATTTATTTCTATGATTATGTATAAACTCTTCTATAGAAATACCTTTTATCAGATATGCTTCTACTGCTTTTTGAACTACTAAAGATGAGTGATTTTGATTCCATGCAAGATTGTATTTATATGCACCTATTTTTTTTGCTTCACCATTTTCTTTTAGCGCTATATAGTTGTTTACATCTCTAATCCAGAGTTTTTCATATATTATCTCTTCAAGCTCCAATCCTGTAAAATCTTGCCATTTATTTGATATATCTTCATATTTTGACTTATCTTTTTTTGCTATTGCAAAAGTAAGACCATCTGTATTTGCTTGTATTAAAGAAAGAGAATCTATTTGCATAAGCTTTTCAGCAAGCATACACAACATTAACTGTCCATTTAGAGTAATATCCAAAGTCATCTTGAAGTCATAAAAAGGACTAAATTGGTTGTTTGTATCTCCATATGTTGAGTTTAGTGCTAGTTTTAGCATTTTGTTTTGAGAAGTACCTTTTTTATAAGAAAATCTTAAATCTCGAATCTCTTTATATATACCTACAAACTCAATACCAAGATGTTCGGGAAATAAATTGTTTTGAATCACGATAGATGGATAATAACTTGCTACATCAACATCTATGATTAAAAAATCATCACTTTTATCATAAAACTTACTCTCAACACTTCCATGTAACCCACCAGTTCCTAGATAAAAAGTAAAACCTTTATAGTTTAGGTGTAAAGAGTGAGCTTCATTTTTAGAGTTTAGTGTACAAAAAGAGCTTAGTTCTTCTAAATTGTCTTTAGAAATATTTGAAAAGACTTCGTTCATAGAGTTTGAATACTGCTTTTTTAAATATTTAAGTAGACTTTGAAACTCTGGTGTTTCAAAACTAACATAGTCAAAAATAATCTTAGAAAAGTCCAAAAAGTTTCGAATAGTTTGTTTTGGTTTCCCATTTAAATAACATATATCTTTTCCAAGCTTTTCTTCTAGGTTTCGAATAAAGTATCTTTTACCTATTTTTGTGTCACTGTAGTTGAGCATATTTTCATTATATTTTACACCTAACTCTTCTCTAAACTCTATAGCTTCCTTTGAGTGTTCAAAGAAGAGTAGGGTAGCTTCTACATCGTGTTTGTTGTATTTAATAAGATTATCAAACTCATTTTGTTTTATATTCTCACCAATTTTAAAATCCAAATCTTCAATAGAATCCATACACATATTTACTTCTAAAACTTTTAGACTGACTCTCGTAGCTTTATAGTCAAAGTTATGGATTTTCATAAGGTCAAGTTGATTGATTTTTAAAGTGTTTTTATCTTCTTTGTAAATGATATTGTTTTTGATAAGTCCATTGGCAAAAAGAAATATTTGATAAACCAGTTCTTTTATAGAATAATTCTTTGCATTCTTATAGATGAACTGTAGTACGGCATAATCAAAGTTTAGATTATTATATCCTACTAATATCTTTTCATTTTTACTTAACCATTCGAGTGTTTTTAAAAACTTTGTTAAGTCATTTTTTCTTGTGCTAAGTTCAAATACTCTTAACTCTTTACTTTGAGTATTTTGAATAACACAAGTGAAAATATTGGGAAAAGTTTCTAGATCATAAATATAATATTTCATAGTTTCCATTATATAAGTTTAATTTTATTAAATAAATGACCCAAATCTTTCAAAATGACACGTATATCCACCAGGATTTTTTACTAAATAATCTTGATGATATGATTCAGCAGGCCAAAACGTATCAAAAGGTTCTAATGTTGTAACAATTGGTGCTTCCCACTTACCTGATTCATTTACAATTTTTATAATCTCTTTAGCTATTTCTTGTTCTTCTTCATTTTGTATGAATATAGTTGAACGATAACTTGACCCTCTATCATTACCTTGTCTATCTATTGTTGTCGGGTTGTGTATTCTAAAAAAATAGTCAAGGATTTCTTTAAAAGATGTTAACGCAGGATCATAAGTAAGTTCAATACCTTCTGCATGACCAGGATGATTTTCATATGTGGGGTTATCATTTTCGCCACCTTGATAACCAACTTCAGTGTCAATAATGCCTTTTCTATTTCTAAACAAATCTTCCATACCCCAAAAACATCCGCCTGCAATATATGCTTTTTTATAATTTTCCATTTAATTTCCTTCTATTTTTTAATTTAGATTCTATATGCACCTTACAAAAGGTCTTTTCTAGATTATTCTTATAATAATTAAGATATTTTACATTATTTAGTTTAAAGTTTCCAAAAGGGTAAACTTGCGTAATTCCTGGCTTGGCAAAAAGTTTTTGTTTTTCTTCTAGAATTCTTTGCACTTCATTTTGTTGCTTTTACATAAATGTACCCATCTAATGATTTTATTGAAAAAATATTAATTTTTGATATATTTTTAGAAGTGCACTTAAAGTATAAAAACTTATTATTAATTTATACTTTAGATATAAAAGATAATCTTGCATGGTCATAAATATAATTATAAACAACAGTAAAAACAAGAACAAATATAATAAAACCTATATCCATTATAAAAGCTTCTAGTAAACCTATTTTTAATGAAGATGCTATAAGTGGAAGTGTAGGTAAGATTAAACTAATTTCAAACAATATTGCATGAATAGAACGTACCTTGAAAGTTCTTTTTTCTCTATCGCCTGTAACATATTTATCAAAAATTAAATTAAATATAAAATTCCATAAAACAGCAATAATACTAAGTGAAATAACAAGAGTAAAAACTTTAGTAGTATCTTGATGTGTTATGTATTTAAGTGCAAATGTAAAAATTGTAATTAACATTATTTCAAATAATATTGAATGTATTAATCGTTCTTTAAAACTCATTTTTATCCTTTTATATCTTTCTAGGAAAGATATAATATGTCTACTTAACTTTAGCTTTCTAGGTAAGATAAAATATAATTAATATTATGCAATGATTTTATTATGAATATAAAACAATTTGAATCACAAAGAGGTAACATGTATTCATAAGTAAGAAGTTGATAAAGAGACTATTAAAACTTAATATTCTAATTCCAGTTACCATTCCAAGATTAATATTTGAACTGATAGATAACCAAGATAAGTTTAAAAATAAGGATTTATGATATAAATTTTAAATAGGTGGTAAAGCATAAAAAAAGGTAGAAGCTAAAAAACTCCTACCTTTTTGATATTTAGGTGTTTATAGACTATTCAGCTACAGTTACAACTACTGGAGTTGATTCCCAAATACCATGTTTTGTACAGTATCCGTGAGCTACTAAGTTTAATTTTTTTCCTGTTGGAATAATTGTGAAAGTAGTAGTATTATGTGCTTTAACATTTCCTAATGTTCCTGGAACGTAAGTAGCCATAGCTAATTTAGTTTCACCATTAAATAATGTGATTGATTCAATATAGTGATCGAAATCATCTGGATGAGTATATTCATTACCCATTTTAACTGTTACTTCAAATGGCTCACCTGCTTTTGCAGTTTCTTCACAGTGAATAAACGGTGAATGTCTATCAATTAAATCTTTCTTTGCTTCTCTTTCAACAGTATCAATGTCTACATATTTATTAATTTTTGGCATATTTTCTCCTAGTATTTTTTTAAATCAGAATTATTATACTACAATTTTATTAAAATAAATAAGATATTTTTTATCCTATATGAATAATTATCAAAATTTTTATTTGTGCGTGTATATTTTGCTCATATTTGGTATAATCACGAATGAATAAAGAAGAGTATTTTATAAAACAATTTTCAAGTAATAAAATTATAGGTGATGATGGAGCTGTAATAAAAAATACAGTCTATTCTATGGATGCATTTTTCCAAAATGTTCATTTCAAAAAAGAGTGGATGAGTTTAAAACAAATCGCATATAAATCAATGATAGTTAATATTTCAGATGCAATTGCTATGAATGCAAAACCAAAATATGCACTTTTAAGTGTTGCTATTCCTACTACATACAATGAAAAAGATTTAAAACAGTTAGCAAATGGATTTAAAAAAGCTGCAAAAGAGTTTGGAATTTCTATTATTGGTGGAGATACTATCTCAAATGAAAAATTAGATATTTCAGTTACAATAGTTTCAAAAACTAAAAAGCCAATTTATAGATCAGGCGTAAAAAGAGATGATTTATTATGTTATACAGGTGATTTAGGATCTTCTAAAAGTGATTTAGAAAAACTTTTCGCTAATGTAAAGATTTCTAAAAAATCAAAATTTTTAAAACCAAAACTAAACGCAAAGTTTTTCTATGAAGTATCAAAATATGTAAATGCTTCAATGGATATTTCAGATGGTCTGTTTTTTGAACTTGAACGCTTATCAAAAGCTTCAAAAGTTGGTTTTGAATTTTTTGAAGAAATAAAAGAAGAAATAGGAACATCAGGAGAAGAGTATGAAATGCTTTTTTCTTTTGCAAAAAAAGATTTAGAAAAAATTGAAAAAATAGCTAAAAAACATAAAGTAAAATTAAATATATTTGCCAAAGCAATAAAAGGTAAATATGAAACTAAAAGTAAAAATCACCACTTTTAAAACAAAAATATAAAAAACAAGGAAATATATTGAGCCAATTACAAAGATATTTAAACCATTCAAACATAGATGTTCTATTTAAACAAAACAAAGATGATTTTGTTGTTACAGAAATACCATTATACGAATTCTCAGGTGAGGGTGAACATCTAATTTTAAAAATTAGAAAAAAAGATTTAGCAACTTGGGATGCATTAGAAATTATTGCAAAATTTGTAGGTTGTAAAAGTAGAGATATAGGATATGCAGGACTAAAAGATAAAAATGCAATGACTGTTCAAAGTATTTCTATTCATAAGCAATATGAAGAAAAATTAAAAACATTTAATCATCCAAATATTAAAATTTTAGGTACAACTTATCATAATAATAAAATTAAAGTAGGGCATTTAAAAGGTAATAGCTTTTTTATTAGACTTAAAAGAGTAAATGTAATTGATTGTAGAAAAATACAAAGTGCTTTAGAATCTATTGTAAATTTTGGTATGCCTAATTATTTTGGATTCCAAAGATTTGGAATAGATGGTGATAATTACAAAAAAGGTAAAGCGATTATTGATGGGGAATTAAAAGAAAAAAGAAGAAACTTAAAACAAATGTATATCAATGCATATCAATCACATCTTTTTAATTCTTGGCTTTCAAAAAGAATTGAAATTTCAAAACTTGTAGATGCTTTTGAACCTAAAGAAATTTATGAAAAATTAAATTTACCACTTGATGTTGTAAAAAGAATGAAAAAACAAAAACATCCTTTAAAAATTATGACAGGTGATTTATTATCTCATTATCCTTTTGGAAAAATATTTACAATTGAAGATTTAGAAACAGAATCAGAAAAATTCTTTCAAAGAGATAGAGTTCCAACAGGATTATTATCAGGTAAAAGAGTAAAAAATTCAGTTGATTTAGCTTATGAAATTGAAAAAGAGTTTGAAGCACCAACGGGTGAAGATGGTGCAAGAAGATTTGCGTGGGTTTTTCCAAGTGATGTTGAAAGTAATTATAAAGAAGATAAAAATTGGATGGAATTAAAATTTACTTTACCAAAAGGTTGTTATGCAACTGAGTTAATTGCTGAAATAATTCATTAGTAATATATTAATAATTTTTTTATAGATGTCTTTTGTTAAGTTTAAATAGGTTAAAATTTTATACTTTTTGCATTTAAAGGACATTTATGAAATATGAAGAGCTAATACTTGAGTTATGTGATGTGATAAAAGAGTCAGAAAATAATTCTGCAATGATTTATGATGATATAGAATCTATAAGTCAAATAGTTGATAATTTATCACTTCTAAGATATGAAAAAGAAAAAATTCAAAATAAAGTATCAAATGCTTTAGGCTTATTACAACATCAAGATTTATATAGACAGAAAATTGAAAGAGTCGTAAACTTTGTATGTGAGCATAATAATATAGATAAAGCTCAATATGGTTTTGCTCCAAGTGCTAAAAATATCGATTCTTCTGATGATGTATTAAGTGAAGATGATTTGGAAGAACTTATTAAACAAATGCAAGCATAAAAGAGATTACTTTTTACAAGCATCTCTCTTAACATTATTTAAATTAGTAAATATTTCAAGCGAATTAAGTTCTACTTCCTTTGCTTTTTGATTTAAACTTTGATTATTCTCTTTATTTGCATTTGCATCAACTAATGATTGTAAGTTTTTATGAAATTGTTTATTCAAATGACTAATAGTGTTCATAATTTCCATATTAACTTTTTTACCAGAATTTATATGATTATGAGCCCAAATATCTAAACTTGTATTTTCTTTGACTTTCCATGTATTATAAGTTCCAAGTTGTGCATAAACTTCATCTTTAGTATTTAATAGATCAACTTTTATTTGTGCTGTATCATAAACTAAATCTACATCACAAACTTTATCTAAAGAATCATTTATAAATGAAGCTCTTGCTGCAGCTGTTACAAGAGAGTTTGACATATATGATATATTACTTGCCATATCAGAAATTTCATTTGCAACTTGTGCATTTTTTTGAGTAGCTTGGTCTAAAGTATTTACAGCATCATTAATTTGAATAATACCTCTTTCTTGTTCTTTTGATGCTACTGTTACTTCTTTAATAATTGAAATAGTATTAGATATATTTTCATTTAATTCTTCATATCCTTCTATCATTTGTGCTGATATGTCTTTACCATTTTGAGCTTTAGATGTTGCATCTTCAACTATATTTTTAATCTCTTTAGCCGCTTCAGCAGATCTATTTGCAAGGTTTCTTACTTCAGCTGCAACAACAGCAAAACCTTTTCCAGCTTCACCAGCAGTTGCAGCCTCAACTGCTGCATTTAATGAAAGAATATTTGTTTGGAAGGCTATTTGATCAATTACTTCAATTGCATCAGTTATAGATGATACTTGTATGTTTATTTCATCCATTGATGCCGCTGTTTTATTTGCTAAGTCATGACCAGATTTTGCCGAATTTGTAACACTTTGAGCTAATTGTGACATCTTGTATGAGGATTGATTATTTGATCTAATGTTTGCAGTAATTTCTTCAAGTGCAGCAGCTGTTTCTTCTAATGATGCAGCTTGTTGATTTGATGAAATAGACAAATTATTTGATGCACTTGATAATACAGCTGTATTTTGATTTAAAGAATCACCTGTATTCATAATCATTGCAAGTATTTCAGACGTATTATTCCCTACAAGTTTAATACCGGCAGTTAAAGAGCCTAAATCGCCATATATTCCATCATCATCAATTTGAGAATCAAATTTAGATTCTGAATACTTTCTAAGTGTATCATTTATCTTATCTAGCGTAGTTTTAGTACTTTTAATCATTTGATTTAATTTATTCTTTAAATCTTCAACATGTTGATTGGATGCATTTTGATTTACTTGATATACAAAGAATCCATTACTAGCTTTTTCTAAAATATCACTTGCTTCTTCAATTACTAGTTCATCTTTTTTAAGTCCAGATCTTACTTTATTCATATACGCGTTAAATAATTCAGATACTTCTCCTATCTCATCTTTTGATTCTACTTTTAAATTAATTGAAGGATCATTTGATTCTAGTAAGTTTTCAAAACCTTCTTTTAATTTTTCAATTGGTTTAGTAGCTCTTTTAATAATAAATAATATTACAGTTACTGTAATTAAACCTAATAATGCTGATATTACTGAAATATATAAAACTAATTCAGAAATTTGGCTATCTGCTTCATCTAGAGAAAAAGTAAGATCCATTACACCAATTACATCACCTACTTTTTGATTATTGTGACACATAAGACACTCAGATGTTGCAATCATAGGTTTAATCATTCTCAAGTTATGTTCTTGTGAATTTTTTGTTTCTAAAAGGGCAGATTTTTTGCTATTAAATGCTTTTATAACTTCTATGTCTTTAGTAAAAATTGATTCAGAAGGATATATATCCATTAAGGCTTTACTTTTTGCAACTACTAGAGATTTTACTCCTTGTATTTTTTTTGCATCTTCTTCAGCTTTTTTAATTTGTGCCCGATCTCCTGTATTCATTGCATTTCTTAAACTTTGAAACATCGCTGCATTTAACATGGCAAGATTCTCTTTTGTTTTTATTATAGAATCTTCTGATACTTTTGAAGTTGTTAAAAATATGATAGAAACACTGCTTATAGTCATAAAAAAAAATAAAGCAAAAATAATTTTATTACTAATCTTTTTTGTTATTAAATCAAACATAATACTAACCTTTTAGTTTAAGTACAATTATTATATAATTATATATGTTTATAGAATATTAAATTAGACGAGAACTTGTATTAAAGAGTAGAAGAATGATAGTAGGCCTTATAGGTAAAATAATAAAGAAAGAACCGACATTATTAAATGTTAATGTTAATGGAATAATTTATGAAATATTTGTTTCTTTAAATTGTAGTTCAAAAATTATTAATGATGATGTAACTTTAGAAATAACTCATATTATTAGAGAAGATTCTCAAACTTTATATGGTTTTTTAGATTCAAGTGAAAAAAAGCTTTTTGATACAGTTATTAAAATAAATGGTGTTGGACCAAAAGTTGCACTTGCAATTTGTTCAACATTTACTCCTGCGTCTTTTGCACAAATAGTAAATGAAAATGATGTATCAATGTTAAAAAGAGTTCCGGGTATTGGACCAAAAGGTGCAAGCCGTATTTTAGTAGAACTTTCAGGAATTGTAATTGATCTAAATGCAGATGATGATGAAGGAAGTAATAATAAAGCCGTATTAGAAGCTTCATTAGCCTTAGAATCATTAGGATTTAAAAAAGATATTTTATCAAAAATATTAAAAACTTGTACATCAACGAGTACAAGTGACTTAGTAAAAGAAGCATTAAAAAAATTACAAAAATAGAAATCAAGGGAAATTAATGAAAATAGCAATAGTTTTTGGTGGGGTTAGTTTTGAACATGAAATTTCAATTGTAAGTTCGATTGCAATGAAAGATGTTTTAAGTGATGAGTTAGTTTATATATTTTTAGATGAACATAGAGACTTCTATCACATTCCCAACAATGAAATGAAATCAAAATTATTTAGCTCAGGTGAGTATAAAAAATGTGATAAAGTTACTATTAGAAAAAATGGTTTTTCTAAAAAAACTGGGTTTCTAGGAAAAGAAAAAGCTATTGATTTTGATGTTGTTTTAAATCTTTCTCATGGTGGAGATGGTGAAGATGGTATTTTATCTTCAGTATTAGACTTCTTCAATATTCCATTTATTGCTCCAAGAACAGAAGCTTGTGTAGTTAGTTCTAATAAATTTTTAACAAAAGGTTATGCATCATCTGTTAATGTTAAAACTATTGATTATAAATATTATACAAAAGGTGATGAGGTAATAGTTGAAACTTTCCCTGTGATTGTAAAGCCTGTTCGTCTTGGTTCTTCAATTGGTGTAGCAATTGTAAAAAGTCAAGAAGAGTTAGATTATTCTTTAGATGTTGCTTATGAATTTGATGATGCAATTATAATTGAGCCTTTTATTTCAGGAGTTAAAGAATATAACTTAGCAGGAACAAAAGTAAATGGTGAGTTTAGTTTTTCAATTATAGAAGAACCACAAAAAGCAGAGTTCTTAGATTTTGATAAAAAATATTTAGATTTTGCTAGAACTTCAACTGCAGTTGAAGTTGATTTAGGAGAAGAATTAAATAACAAAGTAAAAGAATCATTTAAAAGAATTTATAATAACTTATTTGAAGGTTCAATTATTAGATGTGATTTTTTTATTGTTGATAATGAAGTTTATTTAAATGAAATTAATTCAATTCCAGGTTCTATGGCAAATTACTTATTTTCTGATTTTGATACATTATTTAAAAAAGTAGCTTCTTCTTTACCTAGAAAAAAATACATTCCTGTTACTTATGAATATGTAAATAAAATTCATGCAGCAAAAGGGAAATAAGTTTGGCATCAAAAAGTATAATTTTCGATAATAAGACATTTGATATTTCTTATGAAATAATAAATCCAACATGTAAAAAAGATATTATTTTTTTACATGGCTGGGGTTCAAATAAAGATATTATGAAAAATGTATTTTCACCATATTTAAAAGATTTTAGACATATTTATATTGACTTACCAGGTTTTGGAAAAAGTCCTAATGAATATGAATTAACAACAAAAGAATATGCAAAAATCACAGAAGAGTTTTTAAAATCATTAAATTCTACAAAAGATATAATTGCAGGTCATTCTTATGGTGGGAAAGTTGCGACTTTATTAAATCCTAAAAACTTAGTTTTATTAAGTTCGGCTGGAATATTAGAAGAAAAATCATTTGAAGTAAAAACAAAAATTGCCTTTGCAAAATTTTGTAATGCTTTAGGATTAAATAAACTTACAAAAATGTTTAGAAGTTCTGATGTAAAATCAATGAATGAAGGAATGTATGCTACATTTAAAAATGTTGTAAATGAAGATTTTACTACTTCATTTTCAAACTATAAAAATAATGCGTTAATTTTTTGGGGAAATGAAGATGTTGCAACATCTTTAAAATCTGGTAAAAAAATTGCATCTTTAATTAATTCATCAACTTTTATATCTTATGATGGTGATCATTACTTCTTTATAAAAAATGTAAAAGACATCACTGAGAGAATAGAAAATGGAATACTTTAATTTATTTACACAAATTTTATTAATTATGAGTTTAGGTTATTACCTAATCACAAATTTACAATGGTATAACTACAAATTAGAAAGAGTTATTTTAAAACATCATAAATGGCAATGGCATATTACATATTTTTTTACGCCAATTGTTCTTTTTTATCTAGTTCCACCCTTATATTACGCAATATATTTTTATGTACTATTTTTAACAAGTTTTATTATGTGGAATAAAAAATTAGATAGGCCAGTTGTTTTAACATCAAGAGTAGTAAGATTTTTAGGAATTCTTTTATTCTCGACATTTGCTATTACTGGATTATGTGTAGCAAGTCCAGAATGTAATAACACATTTGTTTTTGTACCATTGATTATTGCTTATGCAGGATCTTTTGCACTAGAAAAGATATTATTTATATCTTACAAACATAAAGGAAAACAAAGAGTTCAGAGTATTGCAGGTTTAAAAATTATTGCAATAACTGCTTCTTATGGTAAAACATCGATTAAAAACTATTTATATCATATATTAAGAAAAAAATTTAAAACATATAAAACTCCAAGATCAGTAAATACAATTGGTGGAATTGTTTTAGATGTAAATAGAGATATTCCTTTAGATACACAAGTATATATAGCAGAAGCGGGAGCAAGAGAGAAAGGTGATATTGAAGAAATTGCAATGTTTTTAGAACCACAAATTTGTGTAATAGGAAGTGTTGGTGAACAACATATTGAATACTTCAAAACATTAGACAATATTATTCATACTAAAATGGAAATATTAAAATCACCAAGAATGCAAAGAGGTTTTGTCCATGAAAGTGTTCCTATTAAAGATTATGATTCTATTACAAAATTTCCAAATAATTTACATATTACAAAAAGCTCTTTAGATGGGATTTGGTTTGATGTTGAAATAAATGAAAATCTAGAACATTTTTATGCTCCTATTCTTGGAAGTTTTAATGCTATAAATTTAACAGCAGTAATTTTAGTTGCTCATGAATTAGGAATGAGTATTGATGAAATTAAATTATCACTTAAATCTTTACCTCAAGTTGAACATAGATTACAACTTATAAAAGCTGGTGGTAAAGTGATTGTTGATGATTCTTTTAATGGTAATTTAGCAGGAATGTTAGAAGCTGTAAATATTTGTTCGACATATGAAGGAAGAAAAGTAATTATTACTCCTGGTCTAGTTGAATCAACTGATGAAGCAAATATTTTACTTGCTAAAGAGATAAATGATAAGTTTGATTATGTAATTTTAACAGGAAGTTTAAATACTCATCTTTTAAGTGCACATATTAATCCTAGTAAAATGTTTATATTAAAAGATAAAGCATTAATGGAATCAACATTATCAGAACAAACAAAAGTTGGTGATTTAATTCTTTTTGCAAATGATGCACCAAACTTTATATAGGATATTAAATGGAACACTTATATGCACCATGGCGATTTAAATATGTTAGTGAAGAAAAGATTAAAGGTTGTATTTTTTGTCATATTTCAAAAAATAAAGAAGATGAAAAACTTCAAGTACTTTTTTATGATGAACATTGTTTTGTAGTAATGAACAAATTCCCATATTCTCCAGGACATATGATGGTTATTCCTCATTATCACACTGATAAAATAGAAGAACTTCCAGATGAAGTATGGTTGACTATGAGTATACGTGTAAGACAGGCTGTAAAGCTTTTGAAAGATGTTATGTCTTGTGAAGGTGTAAATATTGGTATGAATCTTGGAAAAGCAGCAGGTGCTGGTATAGAACAACATGTACATTATCATATGTTGCCTAGATGGTTAGGTGATACAAATTTTATAACTACAATTACAGATACTAGAGTATATCCCGCAAATTTTAATGAAATTTATGCGAAATTAAAATCTAAATCGAAAGAATATTTTATTTAAACCTAAATATAGTAGAATTCTAAATTAAAAATTTAGGATTTACTTATATGAAAAACCCACTTAAAACTTTTTACAAAAATAACTTCGTTTATACTGGAAGTGAAAAACTATCTAAACTTACAATACTGTTTATTATATTTCTTGATATATTTATTTTCATTACAATTGGTCTTGGAATTGATTTTCAAATAAAAGTCTTAAATAACCCTAATGTTACATTTTCACAACAATGTAGAAATATTGTTAATTCAAAAAGTTTAAATGATTTTAATAATTATATTTATACATATGAAAATTATAACAATAAATATCAAAGTATAAAAGAAAAAGAAATAGATCCAAGATGTAATACAATTGTAAATGAAAAACTTAAAATAGTTAAATCAGAACATAATATTAAAATCTTAAAAGAAAAACAAAGAAAGATAAATCAACAACAATCAAAAGTAAATAGTGAACTATCTTATTTAAGGGAAAATTATAATACTGTATTATTTGAAAAAATGAGTTCTCAAGACTCATCAAAATCAATAATAAAAGATGATATTTCTTCTGAAAATATAAAATCAAAATATAATAAATATTTAAAACATAATGAAGAATTAAAAAAACAAAAAGAAAACATAGCTAAAGAGTTTTCAAATTCAAAAAGTGTAAAAGAATTTATTGAATTTGTAGATTTAAATAAAAAACAAATACTAGGTGATTATAAAAGTGCAAGTAAATCATATAAGATTAAAAAAGAGCTAATAAGTTTAATCTTTTTATTTCCACTTCTTTTTTTATCATTATATATAATGAAGAAATATTTAAAGAATGAAAAATATACACTTTATATAATGTTTAAAAATATTGTTATTGTAACTTTAATTCCTACAATAATATCAATCTTAAATCTAATATATATTTTACTACCAAAAATATTTCTAGAAAAAGTACTAAACTTTTTTTATCAAATAGAAATACCTTTTGTAGTTTACTATTTTGTAATTGTATTATTTATCTTGATTTTTGGATATATAATAGTAAAAATTCAAAAACGTTATAGAGAAAATATAAAAAAATTAGAACAAAATAGTATTTCTAATATTCAAAGCTATAATAAAAGTATTTGTGTTAAATGCCAAAATAGGGTAGATTATTTAAATATGAAATTTTGTCCTTCCTGTCAAAATGAATTAAAGATTAAATGTCCAAGTTGTAATAAAGATACAATCAAAAATTTAAACAATTGTTTTAACTGCGGACATAAGCTAAATAAAAATTAAAATATTTGAAGTCTTAAACTTAAATTTTACTTACAAGTATAGCTAAACTAGCATACTTGTCCTTTTTAAAAGGAAATAAAATACTACTTTTTGTATATAAAAGCCCATAATACTTGACATCTAATCTCTTTTAAGTTATAATCCGCGTCCATAAAAAGGGTTAGAGTGCGATTTATCGTGCATCTAACGAGTTCTTTAAAGGAAAAAAATGGAAAAAATTAGATTAAAGTTAAAAGCTTACGATCACAGAGTTTTAGACAGAAGTGTTGCTTCAATAGTTGAAGCTGTTAAAAGAACTGGTGCTGAGTTGAGAGGTCCTATACCTTTACCAACAAAGATTAGAAGATATACAGTTCTTAAAGGTCCTCACGTTAATAAGGATGCTAGAGAGCAATTTGAAATCAGAGTTCATTCAAGAATGATTGATATCATAGCTGCAACTCCAGATACTGTAGATTCATTAATGAAACTTGACTTAGCTCCAGAAGTTGATGTTGAAGTTAGATCTATGGGTCAAGAATAAGAAAGGGTAATAAATGGAATTTATCGTAGAAAAAATTGGTATGAGTAGAACTGTTTCAGTTCCTGCTGTTCCTGTTACACTTTTAAGAGTTCTTGATACTAAAGTATGTGAAGTGACTGACGGTGTAGCATTTGTTTCTTATGCATCTGGTAAAAAGATGAATAAAACAATTGAAGGTCAACAAAAGAAATTCAACTTATCTAAAGAGTTTAATAGATTTGCAACTTTAGAAGTAGCAAATACTGAAGCTGGTGATTTAGATGTAAGTGGTTTATCAGAAGCAAAAGTTTTAAAAACAACTTTTAACACTAAAGGTAGAGGTTTCTCTGGTGTTGTTAAAAGATGGAATTTTGCAGGTGGTAGAGCATCACATGGTCACAGAATGGGTAAAAGAACTGGTTCAATCGGTAATGCAGAATGGCCAGGTAGAGTTCAACCAGGTAAGAAAATGCCAGGACAATACGGAAATACAACTGTTAGCGTTAAAAATGATGTAGTATCATTTGATGCAGAAACTGGAATTTTAGTAGTAAAAGGTTCAGTATCTGGTGCAAACGGTAGATTAGGAAAAGTAAAGGTTGCTAAATGAGTAATGCAATAGTATTAAATGACAAATTTGAAGCTAATGGTGACGTAGCATTACCAGCTAAGTTTGCTGAGATTAACTCTCACAACTTATACTTATATGCTAAATCATACTTAGCGGCTCAAAGAGCAAATACTGCTAGAGTTAAAAATAGATCAGAAGTTAGAGGTGGTGGTAGAAAACCTAAAGCTCAAAAAGGTTCTGGTGGAGCTAGATATGGTTCTATGAGATCACCATTATTTGTTGGTGGTGGACAAGTTTTTGGACCTAGTAAAAGAAACTATGTACAAAAAGTAAATAAAAAACAAAAAGCTTTAGCATTAAGTTTCGCTTTAAATGCACAAGCTGATAACGGTTCTTTATTTGTAACTGATTCAATTTCTGTTGAATCTGGAAAAACTAAAGACGCACTTGCAATTTTAAATAAATTAAACCAAAGAGATACTCTAGTTGTAGTTGATACAATTGATGAGAAAACATACTTAGCGTTTAGAAATGTTAAAAATTGTTACATGATTGAAAAGCAAGAAGTTAACGCTTATTTAATTGCAGCATACCATTCAGTACTAATTGAAAAATCAGTATTTGAATCATTAACAAAAGAGGCTTAAGATGGCAGATATAACAGATATTAAAGCAATATTATATACAGAAAAAACAATAGAGCTTCAAGAACATGGTGTAATCGTAGTTCAGACTAGTCCAAGAATGACTAAGAATGGACTTAAAGAAGTATTTAAAGAATATTTTGGTGTTACTCCATCAAAAGTAAATTCTTTAAGACAAAATGGAAAAGTTAAAAGATTTAAAGGGAAATTAGGTTCAAGACCAGATTTCAAAAAATTCTATGTAACATTACCAGAGGGCGCTGAAATAGCGAACCTTTCAGCTTAAGGAGATATGAATGGCAATTAAAAAATTTAGACCAATAACTCCTGCAAGAAGATTTATGTCTGTAATGGATACTTCTGATATTACTTCTAAAGCAACAGTTAGATCATTACTTACAAGAGTAAAAGCATCAGCTGGTAGAAATAATAACGGTAGAATCACTTCAAGACACAAAGAAGCAGGTGCTAAGAAATTATATAGAATTATTGATTTCAAAAGAAATAAATTCGGTGTAGAAGGTACTATTTCAACTATTGAATATGACCCATATAGAAACTGTAGAATTTGTTTAGTAACTTATGCTGATGGTGATAAAAGATACATTTTACAACCTTCTGGATTAAAAGTTGGCGCAAAAATTCAAGCTGCTGAAGCAGGACTTGATATTTTACCAGGTAATGCAATGAGATTAATCAGTATCCCTGTTGGTACAATGGTTCATAACATTGAATTAAAACCAGGTAAAGGTGGACAAGTAGCTAGATCTGCTGGTGGATACGCTCAAATCATGGGTAGAGAAGACAAATACGTAATCGTAAGACTTCCTTCAGGTGAAATGAGAAAAATTCTTTCTGTTTGTATGGCAACAATTGGTATTGTTGGAAACGAAGACTTCTCTAATATGATTATTGGTAAAGCCGGTAGACAAAGACATTTAGGTAAGAGACCACAAACAAGAGGTTCTGCAATGAACCCAATTGATCACCCACACGGTGGTGGTGAAGGTAAGACAAACTCTGGAAGACATCCTGTTACTCCATGGGGTATGCCAACTAAAGGTTATAAAACTAGAAAGAAAAAAGCTAGTGATAAACTAATCATTTCAAGAAAAAAGAAGTAAGGGTTTAAGATGTCAAGATCAATAAAAAAAGGTCCATTTATAGACGCACACTTATTAAAGAAAGTTATCAAAGCTAATGAAGCTAATGATAAAAAACCAATCAAAACATGGTCAAGAAGATCTATGATCTTACCAGATATGATTGGACTTACTTTTAATGTGCACAATGGAAGAAACTTCGTTCCTGTAAATGTTACAGAGAATCATGTTGGATATAAATTAGGTGAATTTGCACCTACTAGAACATTTAAGGGCCATAAAGGTTCTGTTCAAAGAAAGGTGTAATTGATGGCTAGAGCAATATTAAAATTTATTAGACTTTCACCTACAAAAGCAAGATTAATTGCTAGAGAAGTTCAAGGTATGAATGCTGAGTATGCAATTGCATCTTTAGAATTTACTCCTAACAAAGCGGCTGGTATTATTTCAAAAGTTATCGCTTCTGCTGTTGCGAATTCAGGTTTAGAACCAGAAAATGCAGTTATTACATCTGCTAGAGTTGATAACGGTCCAGTTCTTAAGAGATTTACTCCAAGAGCAAGAGGAAGTGCTTCTCCAAAACATAAACCAACTGCACATATTATGATTGAAGTAGCTGCTGCTGAAAAAGGAGACAAGTAATGGGTCAAAAAGTTAATCCAATAGGTTTAAGACTAGGTATTAATAGAAACTGGGAATCAAGATGGTTTCCAAAGTTTTCTACAATGCCAGCAAATGTTTCAGAAGATGATAAAATTAGAAAATTCATTAAAAAAGAATTATATTATGCAGGTGTTGCATCTACTATCGTTGAAAGAACAGCAAAAAAAATTAGAGTAACAATTGTTGCTGCAAGACCTGGTATCGTTATCGGTAAAAAAGGTGCAGACGTTGAGAAATTAAAAGCTAATCTTTCTAAATTAGTTGGAAAAGAAATTGCTGTTAATATTAAAGAAGAAAGAAAACCACAATTATCTGGTCAACTTTCAGCTGAAAATGTTGCACAACAATTAGAAAGAAGAGTTGCATTTAGAAGAGCTATGAAAAGAGTTATGCAAAATGCACTTAAAGGCGGAGCTAAAGGTATTAAGGTTTCTGTTTCTGGAAGACTTGGTGGAGCTGAAATGGCTAGAACTGAGTGGTATTTAGAAGGTAGAGTTCCTTTACATACATTAAGAGCTAGAATTGATTATGGTTTTGCTGAAGCTCATACAACTTATGGTTGTATTGGTATTAAAGTTTGGATCTTTAAAGGTGAAGTACTTGCTAAAGGTATTCCAGCTGAAAAAACTGAAGAAGACAAACCTAAAAGAAGACCACAAAAGAGAAGAGGTAAATAATTATGTTAATGCCTAAGAGAACTAAATACAGAAAAATGATGAAGGGTCGAAATAGAGGTAAAGCTGCAAGAGGTAACTCTTTAGCTTACGGAGATATCGGTCTTAAAGCTGTTGAACATGGAAGAATTGATTCTAGACAAATTGAAGCTTCTAGGGTTGCAATGACTAGACAAGTTAAAAGACAAGCAAAAGTTTGGATTATGGTATTCCCTGACAAACCACTTACTGCTAAACCATTAGAAACAAGAATGGGTAAAGGTAAAGGTGCAGTTGATAAATGGGTTATGAATATCAAGCCAGGTAGAATTTGTTTTGAAATGGCTGGTGTTAGTGATGAGTTAGCAAGAGAAGCTTTAACTTTAGCAATGCATAAATTACCATTTAAAACAAAAATTGTAACAAAAGATAGCGAAAATGAACTATACTGATTTAAAAGACAAAAGCTTACAAGAGCTTACGGAATTATTAAAAGAAAAAAAGGTGCTTCTTTTTGAATTAAAAGCTAAGCTAAAAACTATGCAGTTAACAAATACATCTGAATTAAGAGTAGCGAAGAAAGATATCGCTAAGATTCAAACAGCTATTACTGCAGCAAAAGCTAACTAAGGATCTATAGATGACACATAAAAGAGAGATTCAAGGTGTAGTGGTAAAAATTTCTGGAGACAAAACAGCTTCTGTTTTAGTTACTAGACAAGTTATTCACCCAAGATACCACAAAATGGTAAAAAGATTTAAAAAATATTTAGTTCATGATGAAAAAAATGAATTAAAAGTTGGAGATAAAGTTGTTGCTGTTGAATGTAGACCTTTATCAAAAACTAAATCTTTTAGATTAAAGATGATTGTATCTACAGGAGCTAACTAATGATTCAAAGTTTTACTAGATTAAATGTAGCTGACAACACAGGTGCAAAACAAATCATGTGTATCAAAGTTCTTGGTGGATCTAAGAGAAGATACGCAACTGTTGGTGACGTTATTGTTGCTTCAGTTAAGAAAGCTTTACCAACTGGTAAAGTTAAAAAAGGTCAAGTTGTTAAAGCAGTAGTTGTTAGAACACATAAAGAAGTTCAAAGAGAAAATGGTTCTTTAATTAGATTTGATGATAACGCAGCTGTTATCTTAGATGCTAAAAAAGATCCAATTGGAACAAGAATTTTCGGACCAGTTGCTAGAGAAGTTAGATATTCAGGTTTCATGAAAATCGTTTCACTTGCACCGGAGGTATTATAATATGGCAATTAAATTAAAAATCAGAAAAGGTGATACAGTTAAAATCATCGCTGGTGATGACAAAGGTAAAACTGGTGAAGTTTTACAAGTATTACCTTCAAAAAACAAAGTAATCGTAAAAGATTGTAAAGTTGCTAAAAAAACTGTTAAACCTGATCAAGAAAAAAACCCTGATGGTGGGTTTGTTAATAAAGAAATGCCAATTGACATTTCTAATGTAACTAAAGTAGAAGGTGAGTAAAATGGCAGCAAGATTATTAGAAAGATATAAAGCAGAAATTAAACCAGCTTTAGAAGCAGAGTTTCCAAAAAACAAAATGTTAACTGCAAAGTTAGATAAAGTTACTATCTCTGTTGGTGCTGGTGAAGCAATGAAAGATAGTAAATTAATGCAAAACATTCAAGATACTATTTCTTTAATAGCTGGTCAACAAGCTGTTAAAGTTATTGCAAAAAAATCTGTTGCTGGATTTAAAGTAAGAGAAGGTTACCCTGTAGGAGTAAAAGTTACTTTAAGAGGTGAACAAATGTACACTTTCTTAGATAAACTTTGTTCAATCGCATTACCAAGAGTTAAGGATTTTAGAGGTCTTAATAGAAATGGTTTTGACGGTAGAGGAAACTTTAACTTTGGTTTAGACGAACAATTAATGTTCCCAGAAGTTGTATATGATAATATTATTACAACTCACGGTATGAATATTTCAGTTTCTACAACTGCTACTGATGATGCTGAAGCATACAGATTATTAGAGTTAGTAGGAATTCCATTTACTAAAGGAAGAGCGTAATGGCAAAGAAATCTATGATTGCAAAACAACAAAGAACTCCAAAGTTCTCTTCAAGAGCATATACAAGATGTTCTGTTTGTGGTAGACCTCACTCAGTATATAGAGATTTTGGTTTATGTAGAATTTGTTTAAGAAAAATGGCTAACGAAGGTTTATTACCTGGCGTTAGAAAAGCTAGTTGGTAGGAGAATTTAAGCTATGATGAATGATATAATCGCAGATGCTTTAACAAGAATTAGAAATGCAGCTCTAAGAAAATTAGATGTTGCTACATTATTACACTCAAGAACTACTGTAGGCGTTTTAAACGTTTTAGTTCAAAAAGAGTATATTACTGGATTCAAAGTTATTGACGGGCAAAATAATAAAAAAACAATTCAAGTTGAATTGAAGTATGATGACAATGAAAAATCAGTAATTAATGAAATTACTAGAGTTTCTAAACCAGGACGAAGAGTTTATAAAAACGCTTCTGAAATTAAAAGCTTTAAAAATGGATACGGTACAATCATCGTTTCTACTAACAAAGGTGTAATTGCTAACGATGAAGCATTTGCAGCTAATGTTGGTGGCGAAGTTCTTTGTACTGTATGGTAGGGAGTAATAATGTCTAGAATTGGTAAAAAACCTATCGCAATTCCTGCAGGAATTGAAGTATCTGTAAATGGTACTATTATTGATGTAAAAAAAGGGAACAAAGTTTCTTCTGTTGAGACTCATGGTCGAGTTGGTATCGAAGTTGCTGAAGGTAACGTGGTACTATCTAAAGTTGGAGAAGAAAAAGAATCTTCAGCTTTCTGGGGAACTTATAGAGCTTTAGTTAGCAATGCAATTGATGGATTAACTACAGGTTTTCAAAAATCTTTAGAAATCAATGGTGTTGGTTATAGAGCTGCTGTTAAAGGTAAAGTTTTAGAACTACAATTAGGTTATTCACACCCAATTAATTTCGAAATCGAAGATGGTTTAGAAATTTCTGTTGAGAAAAACATAATTCACGTTAAAGGTGCTGACAAACAACAAGTTGGTCAAGCTGCTGCAATAATAAGAGGCTACAGAAAACCAGAACCATACAAAGGTAAAGGTGTGAAGTATACTGACGAGCATATCGTTAGAAAAGCCGGAAAAACAGCTAAGTAAGGTATGACACTATGAGTAGAGCAAAAGATTTAGCGAAAAAAAATTCATTAAGAATTAAAAGAAAAAAAAGAGTTAGAGGAAATATTTTTGGAACAGCAGAGTTACCAAGAGTTTCTTTCTTTAAATCTAATAAGTACATTAGTGCGCAAGCAATTAACGATGTTGAAGGTACAACTTTAGCATCTATTAATTCTCAAACAATGAATTTAAACGTGAATAAAGAAAACGCAGGAAAAGTAGCAGCAGCATTTGCTGAAACTTTAAAAGCTGCTGGAATTGATACAGTAGTATTTGACAGAAATGGTTACCTTTATCATGGTGTTGTTGCAGCATTTGCTGACGCACTAAGAGATAATGGTATCAAATTATAAGGGTTAATGATGGCAGTTAATAGAGAAGACTTTGAAGAAGCAATCGTTAAAATTGGTAGAGTTACAAAAGTTGTAAAGGGTGGTAGAAGATTTAGATTTACTGCTTTAGTTGTTGTTGGTGACAAAAAAGGTACTATTGGTTTTGGAACTGGTAAAGCTAAAGAGGTTCCTGATGCTATCAAAAAAGCATTAGATGACGCATTTAAATCTTTAGTTAAAGTTAATATTCATGGTACAACAATTGCACATGATATTGAGCATAAATATAACGCAAGTAGAATTTTACTTAAACCTGCATCTGAAGGTACAGGACTGATTGCTGGGGGAGCTGCTAGACCAGTTCTTGAGCTTTCAGGAGTAACAGATATTATTGCGAAATCTTTAGGTTCAAATAATCCAAATAACTTAGTACAAGCTACTGTTGAAGCATTAGCTAGAATTAAAGGATAGATTAATGGCATTAAATAATTTACAACCAGCACCAGGTAGTACTAAAAATACTAAAAGAGTTGGTAGAGGTCAAGGTTCAGGAATGGGTAAGACTTCTACTAGAGGTCAAAAAGGTCAAAAATCTAGATCTGGATATAAAATTAAAAGACACTTTGAGGGTGGGCAAATGCCAATCCAAAAAAGAATGCCAAAAATTGGATTCTTTTCAAGAGTTGCAAAACCTTATTCTATCAATGTTGATAAAATTAAACAAATTGCAACTTTAGAAGAAATTACAGTTGAGACAATCAAGTCTGTATATAAATTATCTAAATCAGTTGTGAAAGTTAAATTAGTTGGATCAACTGCTAAAGATTTAGCATCTAAGATTAAAGACGAAAACGTTACAACTACTGGTAACTAACCATGAGTAAAGATCTAATAAATAAGATTCTTATTACATTAGGTTTTATATTCCTTTACAGACTACTGGCATACGTGCCAGTACCTGGGGTTAATATAGACGTAGTTAAAGAATTTTTCGACTCAAATGCAAATAATGCATTAGGTCTTGTTAATATGTTCAGTGGTAATGCCGTTGAAAGACTATCTATTATATCACTAGGTATAATGCCTTACATCACAGCTTCAATTATTATGGAATTATTGGCAGCTACTTTCCCCGCACTTGGTAAAATGAAAAAAGAACGAGATGGTATGCAAAAGTATATGCAAATCATTAGATACGCAACTATTGTAATTACATTAATTCAATCTATTGGTGTTTCAATGGGTCTTAATTCTCTTACTGGTCAAAGTGGACAAGGAGCAATTTCAATTGATATGGATACATTTGTAGCTGTATCATCAATTTCTATGTTAACTGGAACTATGCTTCTTATGTGGATTGGTGAACAAATCACACAAAAAGGTATTGGTAATGGTATTTCATTAATCATTTTCGCTGGTATTGTTTCTGCAATTCCAAGTGCAATTGGTGGTACTATTGATTTAGTTAATAATGGACAAATGAGTTTCTTAACTGTTATTGCAATTATTGTTATTATTTTAGCAACAGTAGGTGCAATTATTTATGTTGAGCTAGGAGAAAGAAGAGTTCCTGTTTCTTATTCTAGAAAAGTTATGATGCAAAATCAAAAGAAAAGAGTTATGAATTATATTCCTATTAAGTTAAACTTAGCAGGTGTTATTCCAGCAATTTTCGCAAGTGCGATTTTAATGTTTCCAGCTACTATTTTACAAGGTTCTCAAAATGAGTATCTTTTAATTGTTGCTGATTACTTAAGTCCAGCATCATATACATTTAATGTTTTTATGTTTTTATTTGTTGTTTTCTTTGCGTTCTTTTATGCATCAATTACTTTTAATGCAAAAGATATTTCAGAGAATTTAAAAAAACAAGGTGGATTTATCCCAGGTATTAGACCAGGGGCGGGTACAGCTGAGTTCTTAAATGAAACTGCAAGTAGATTAACATTCTGGGGTGCAATTTATCTAGGATTAATTTCAACTGCTCCATGGCTTATTGTTAAAGCAATGGGCGTTCCTTTCTATTTTGGAGGGGTGGCTGTATTAATTGTTGTACAAGTTGCTATTGATACTATGAGAAAAATTGAGGCACAACAATATATGAACAAGTATGAAACACTTAGTGCGGTAGGGTTATAATATTATGGCTATTCCATTAAGAAAAACAAACGAAATTGAAAAACTTAGAACTGCAAATATTGCAGTTGCTAAGACTTTAAATTATTTAGCACAAAACGTAAAAGCTGGTATGACTTTAAAAGAAGTTGATGCCATGGGTGAAGCATTTTTAGACGATTTAAATGCTAGACCATCTTTCAAAGGCTTATACGGTTTTCCAAATGCTATTTGTACTTCATTAAACGAAGTTATCATTCATGGTATTCCATCAAATGTAGTTTTAAAAGAAGGAGATATCTTAGGTATCGACATTGGAACTGAAATTGATGGTTGGTATGGTGATGCTGCAATTACAATGCCTATTGGAAAAATATCAAAAGAAGATGAAGATTTAATTGCTTGTGCAAAAGATTCTTTACTTCATGCAATTGATTCTATTCATGTAGGTATGAGATTCAAAGAACTTTCAAAATTAATTGAAGATTTTATTGTAGCTAGAGGTTATCAACCACTAGTGCGATTCTGCGGACACGGGATTGGTAAAAAACCTCATGATGAACCTGAAATTCCTAATTATATTGAGAATGGAAGAACTAACTCAGGTCCAAAAATTAAAAACGGAATGGTTTTTTGTTTAGAGCCTATGATTTGTCAAAAGGAAAGAGAACCAGTTATTTTAGATAATAAATGGGATGTTGTTTCTGAAGATGGATTAAGAGGAAGTCATTATGAGCATACAGTTGCCGTTATAAACGGAAAAGCAGTAATACTAAGTACAGTAGATTAGGGAGATAAAATTGGCAAAAGATGATGTAATTGTAATTGATGGTAAAGTAACTGAAGCATTACCAAATGCGATGTTTAAAGTTGAATTAGATAACGGTCATATGGTTTTATGTCATATCTCAGGTAAAATGAGAATGCATTATATTAAAATCTTACCAAATGATAAAGTAAAAGTAGAGATTACACCTTATTCTTTAGATAAAGGTAGAATCACTCACAGATATAAATAATATATCTTTTATAAATAAGGAATTTTTTCCTTATTTATCTTATTAAATAATCACATTATTAAATTTAATTTTTATATGCTAGTATAAAAAGTATGAGAATAAATAATCATAAAAGAAAATTTTTTGTACAATCTATTATGACAAATACAGTTAAACAAAAACTTTTATATAATTTACACTTACTTAAATCTATGGGATTTAATTATCACAAAGGATTAAATTTAGTTCCAAATGATATTAAAAATCTTAAACTTCCTGACAATATCTCTGCATTAAAATCAAATGTAGAAAATTGCTATTTATGTGAACTTTCAAAAACAAGAAAAAATGTTTTATTTGGTATGGGTAATCATAATTCAAAAGTGATATTTATATCAGATGAGCCGTCTGCCAGTGAAGATGCATTAGGTACTTTTTATAGTGGAAAATCTGGTGAATTACTTTCAAAAATGATCGAAAATGTACTAAATCTTAAAAAAGAAGAAGTTTATATTACAAATTTAGTCAAATGTAAGAGTTCAAATTCTTTAAATAACTCTCATGTTGAATCTTGTAATGATTATTTACAAAAGCAAATAGAACTTATAAATCCTGAATTAATTGTATCTTTAGGAGAAAGTACATATTCTTATTTATTAAATGAAAAAGATAATTTCTCACAAAATAGAGGCAAAGAACTAAACTATCATAATATTAAATTGATACCAACTTTTTCAGCTAATTACTTGTTAAGAAATCCATCGGCAAAAAAAGATGCATATTACGATATGCTTAGAATAAAAAATATATTGGAGCTTACAAATTGAAACATTTATTATTATTTATATTAATCACTTCATTTTTTATAGGTTGTTCTGTGAAACAACAAGAAGTAGATATTAAAATATCGGATAAAAATGATATTGGTACATCCGTAAAACCTAAAAAAGATGTATTTAATGAAAGAATTGATGCTTTTAATGGTGTTAATATCATTGAAGATGATTTTTCTATATTTGATGATGGGAAGGTAATGAAAGTTGCATTTATTTACCCATCAAGAATCGTAGCAAAATATGCTAAATCATCAATGAGTACGATTTTAGGTTATTTTGATTATAAAAAAATTAAATATGAAATAAAAGTATTTGACACACTAAGCGAGGATGAATTTAGTGTTGCTAATGCAATTAATAGCGCTAAAGCTGAAGGTTTCCCTAATGTTATAGCCTTATTTACTCCAAAAATAGTTCCATATTTACATACTCTTGATACGAGTGACTTAAGAGTTTATTTACCATTAACAAACAAAGAAAATATTAATTTTATTAATAATAATTTTATTTATGGTGGAATTTCGTATAGAGATCAAATCAGTAAATTATTAGAGTATTCAAATATTAATAATGTTATGTTTTACCAAAGCTCTTTTCTAGGAGATAAACTTAAAACACTTTATGAAAATATGAACTTAGATGTAAAAGTTGTAAAAGAAATAAAAAACAAAAAAAACTATTATAAGGGAATTGTTAAAGATTATAGACTTAGAAATTCAACACTTTTTTTAAATACTCCTATTATTAAAACTTCAATTTTATTATCACAATTAAGAGCATATGAGGTTTCTCCAAGAGTTATACTTTCAACGCAAATAAATTATAGTCCACAAATTCTAACTCTAACTCAAGTTAAAGATAGAAATAATTTTGTTATTGCAAATTCTATTGAAAAAATTGATGATATATTAAAAGATTCTCTTGATACATATGGTTCAGATATTATGTATAATTGGGTTGATTATTCAACATTAGTTGGAATAAATTATTTATATGATGAGAATGAATCTGGATTAATACAAACAAATATTCTTGATAATCAAGTTGTATATGAACCTAAATTATTTAAAACAACAGCATACGGCTTTTTAGAAATTAAGTAAAATTTAGATAAAATCGCGGATATTTATATTTATGGAGTTTGAATTGAGAACACATTATTGTACAGAAGTAACAGAAAAAAACATTGGCGAGCAAGTAACTGTTGCTGGTTGGGTAAACAGTAGACGAGATCACGGTGGAATTATATTTATTGATTTAAGAGATAAAGGTGGATTAGTTCAATTAGTAGCTGACCCATCAGTATTACCAATTTCAGAAACAGTAAGAGATGAATTTGTATTAATAGCAACAGGAACTGTAAGAGCTAGAGGTGAGGGATTAGAAAATCCTAACTTAGTAACTGGTAAAATTGAAATTGTTTTAAGTGAATTAATAATAGAAAATAAATCAAAACCTATGCCTTTTGATTTAAATGATGAAAAAGTTAATGATGAGATTAAGTTAAGAAATAGATTTTTAGAATTAAGATCAAAAAAATCTTTTGAAATTTTCCAATTAAGATCAAAAGCTGCTATTCAAGTTAGAAATACTTTAGATGAATTAGGTTTCTTAGATGTTGAAACTCCAATCTTAACTAAATCAACTCCAGAAGGTGCTAGAGATTACTTAGTACCTTCAAGAGTACATCCAGGAGAGTTCTATGCACTTCCTCAATCACCTCAATTATTTAAACAATTATTAATGGTATCAGGATTTGATAAATATTTCCAAATAGCTAGATGTTTCAGAGATGAAGATTTAAGAGCTGATAGACAACCTGAATTTACTCAAATTGATGTTGAAATGTCTTTTTGTACTCAAGATGATGTAATTAAAGTTGCTGAAAAATTAATTTATGATGTATTTACAAAATGTGGTAAAAAAGTTCCAAAAACTTTCCCAAGAATGAGATATGCAGATGCAATGGAAAAATATGGTTCAGATAAACCTGATATTAGATTTGATATGCCATTAGTAGATGTTGTTGATATTTTTGCAAACTCTACGAATGAAATTTTTGCAGATATTGCAAAAGATAAAAAGAACAACAGAATCAAAGCACTTAAATGTCCAAATGGAGATAATTTATTCTCTAAAAGACAAATGAAAGGTTTTGAAGATTATGTTAGAAAATTTGGAGCTAAAGGTTTAGGTTACTTCCAAATGAAAGAAGATGGTCTTAAAGGTCCTCTTACAAAATTCTTCTCAGAATCTGATTTAGAAGAAATTGTTAAAACAACTGAATTAGAAGTTGGAGATGTTGTATTCTTTGGAGCAGGTGATAAAAAAACTGTATGGGATTATATGGGTAGATTTAGAATTTTCCTAGCAGAGCAAATGGATATTATTCCAGCAGATGCTTATGAATTCTTATGGGTTGTTGATTTCCCAATGTTTGAAGTTGAAGATGGTAAAACTAAAGCACTTCATCATCCATTTACAATGCCTAAATCATTAGAAGATACAAGTGATTTAGAAGCTATTGAATCAATTGCATATGATATTGTTTTAAATGGTATGGAATTAGGTGGGGGAAGTATAAGAATTCATAAAGAAGAAATTCAATCAAAAGTATTTGAACTTATGGGAATTTCAGATGAAGAAGCAAAAGAAAAATTTGGTTTCTTACTTGATGCACTTCAATATGGAGCTCCAAGCCATGGTGGTTTTGCAATGGGTCTTGATAGAATGATTATGTTACTTTCAGGTACTGATTCAATTAGAGATGTTATCGCATTCCCTAAAACTCAAAAAGCTCAATGTTTATTAACAGGTGCTCCATCACCCGTTGATGCAGAACAGTTAAAAGAGTTAAGCCTAAGAGTTAGAAAAACAGAACAACAGTCATAGTATTTAAAGGAAGTAATAATGTATAAGCTTTTATTCTTATTACTTCCTGTTTTACTTTTCTCCAAAATTGAAGTTACGACTACACTTCCTTTTGAATCTTTTATTGTAAAACAAATTGGACAACAACATATTAGAATAAAAGAAATCACAAACTTATACTCTTCAAAAATAAAAGATCTTAATAAAAAAGAAATATCAAGATTATCAAATACAAAAATTTATTTTAATTTTGGATTAAATATAGAGAAAAAGTACGGAAAAATTTTATTAAAATCAAATCCTAATTTAATTATAAATGATATGTCTAAAGGGATAAATAAAATAGAATATAATGGAAAACAAAATCCTTATATTTGGTTAGATCCAATTTTATTAAGAAAAGTGGCTAAAAATATTTATGTTTCATTATTAAATATTGATACTTTTAATGAAAAGAAATATAAAGAAAATTATAATCTTTTTTTAAATAAATTAGATGAAGTCTATTTAAAAACTAGAAAAGTTTTAGAAAAAAGTGAGAATTATAATATTTTTGTATATGATGAATATTTTGATTATTATGCAAAAAGATTTAAAATAAATTTATATAAAAAAGAAAAGAAAATACAAAAAAGTAAAGATATTAAAGAATTAAATAACTTTGCAAAAACTAATCAAATTAACCTTATATTAATTCCTCAAAATGATAATATAATAATGGCTAATTCAATAGCTTCTAATTTGGCAATTAAAATTAAAAAACATGATATTTTTATTGAATCTATATTCGTCAATATTAAAACTCTTACTGATCATTTCCTATGATAAAATAAAATAACTTAATTAATAATGATAAAATAGACTGTTTATTATTTATATAATTTGTGTATATTATATACAGCTGATTAAAGAAAATACTTTTAATAGAATATATAATTAAACATAAAAATCAATTTATTTGAGGTTAAATTATGGATGTAATAAATTATAAAGGTATAAATGTCAAAAGAAATTTATATCCAATAATTAAATATATAGAAGATATAGATAAATATAGAGAAGAATTAGGACAATTAAGTTCATCATGGGATATTCTTGCACTTTTGGGTAAATTAGGTGATATTAATATTGATATTGGTAAAACTAAAGAAAATTTTTTAAACTTAACATCTACCTTATTAAATCATTTAAGTGAAGAACAAATTAAAAAAGTTAGAAACGAGATGAGTTTTAAGGCCCAAGTTTCTATTGATGTTCTTATACGAAATTTATTTGAACGTACTGCTGATATAGGTTTTTTATCAACTGACGATGATATTAGATTATATATAAATGAATATATTTCAAAATATGATGATAATAGTTTAAAATTAAGAGGGCTTATTCAAAATAGGTTTAAAGAGTATGTTTCTAAATATTCTGTTTATTTCGATATTGTATTATGTAATACAAAAGGAAATATTATAGCCAGATTGGATGAGAATAATAAAGTTGAAAAAATGGATAATAAATTTATTCAAAAAGTTTTAAATACTAGTGATGAATATATTGAAACATATGATTATCATGAATTTATCCCTCAATATAAGAAATCATTAGTTTATTCATATAAAGTTAAAAAAACAAATAATTCTAATGATAACATTGGTGTATTATGTTTATGTTTTAGATTTACTGATGAAATGAAAGGTATTTTTGATAATTTAGTTGATGCTTCAAATAAAGAGTGTATTACTATTTTAGATGAAGAAGGTTTTGTTATTGCTTCTAGTGATAAAGATCATATTCCACTTGAAACAAAATTACCAATAATTATAAATGAAAAATATAAAATAATTTCATATGCAGGTCGAGATTATATTGCGAAAACTTGTCAAACTACAGGTTATCAAGGATTTAATGGTTTAAAATGGTATGGTCATATTATGATACCTTTAGAATATGCTTTTTTAAGTGATTTTTCAAATACTAGTAGCGTAAATGAAAATATAATTGATTCAATGATAAATAATGAACAACATATTTCCAAACAATTAAGTGAGGTATTTGATAAAAGTAAAACAATTCAGGAGAATCTGCAAAGAGTAATTTGGAATGGAAATATTGCTCAAAGTAAATTAAATTCATCAAATAGAGAATTTTCTAAATCTTTATTAAATGAAATTGGTATTTCAGGTAATAAAGCAAACTCTTCTTTATCAAATTTAAATCAAACAATAATGAATTCAATTTTAAAGAATAGTGAATTTTTATCTTCTTTAGCAATTGATATAATGGATAGAAACTTATATGAACGAGCAAATGATTGTAGATGGTGGGCACTTACTTCATATTTTAAAGAGGCATTAGAAGATGAAAGTACTATATTTAGTAAACAAAATGAAATAACTTTAATTCTTAAATATATTAATGAGTTATATACTGTTTATGAAAATCTTTTAATTTTCGATTTAAATGGAAAAGTTATTGCTGTTTCAAATAATAAATATGAACACTTTGTAGGAAAAATATTAACACAAGAATGGATTTCTAAAACACTTACCCTACGAGACACTTCTAAATATTGTGTATCAAAGTTTGAAAAAACACCTTTGTATAATAATGAACCAACTTATATTTACACTGCAGCAATAAGATCACCAAAGAATAATAATATTATTAATGGTGGAATAGCAATTGTTTTTGATTCAAGTCCTCAATTTCGTGAAATGTTAGATGATACTATTCCAAAGAATAATGATGATAAAGATAATAATGGTACTTTTGCAATATTCACGAATAAAGAAAAAATGATTATTTCTTCAACTAATAATAATTTCCCTAATAATACAATGCTAGATATTGATAATGATTTCTTTAAAATTAAAAATGCAGATAACATTAGTAAAATCATTGAATTTAATAATTATTATTATGCTGTAGGAGTAAAGTGCTCAAATGGTTATAGAGAATATAAAAGTGCAATTGATGATTACAAAAATGATATATTGTCTTTTGTATTTATTAAAATTGGTAAAATAAATGACAATATAAATGATAATTTACCTAAAAATAGATTGTTAAATAATGTTAAAGATACATATACAAGTAAAAGTCTAGAATTAGCTACTTTTTATATTGGAAATAAATTCTTAGCAGTAGAAGCAAAAAATGTAGTGGAGTCTATTCCTATTGAAGAATTAGAAGAATCAATTGAAATGGATAAAAAAAATCATTTCAAAGGAATGGTTGTATATAAAGAAAAGTTAATCTCTGTTTTAGATATTAGAGAATTCATTAATGAAAATATTACAGATGAAAGTTTATCAAATATAATTTTACTTGAATATGATAAAGAAAATATTGAACATTGTATTGGTATATTAGTCTCTTCTTTAGAACATGTTTCTTTAGTAGAAGAAAGTTCTATACAGTATATACAGAGTCATTTTTTAGGTACTGGAACATTGGTTGAAAGTTTAGTTGAAATAAATGAATACGAAGAATCGCAAGTTGCAATGATTTTAAATATTAAGAAGATTGACGATAATCTAAGTAAAAGCTTTTGATTATATGAGGGGTTAACACATATTAGGGCACAATACAAAAAAATACAAACTATTATAAAGAAGAAATTATGAGCGCTAATAATAAACCAAATAAATTTTTACCAACAACTAAAGAAGAAATGAAAGAACGTGGTTGGGATGAACTAGATGTTGTCCTAATTACAGGGGATGCATATATTGATTCACCTTTTATGGGAATCGCTGTTGTTGGAAGGATACTTGAAGACATAGGTCTTCGTGTAGGAATTATAGGACAACCAGATGTTAATTCTGATGTTGATATAAAAAGAATGGGTGAACCAAAACTTTTCTGGGGAGTTAGTGGGGGAAGTATTGATTCAATGGTTTCAAATTACACTGCTACTAAAAAGTTTAGAAACTCGGATGATTATACTCCTGGTGGGAAAAATGAGAGAAGACCAGACCGTGCAACTATGGTTTATACTAATATGATTAGAAGATATTTTAAAAATACTGTTCCAATTGTATTAGGTGGAATTGAAGCTTCTTTACGAAGACTTACTCATTATGATTATTGGTCTAATAAATTAAGAAAACCAATTTTATTTGATACTAAAGCTGATTATATGATTTATGGTATGGGTGAGCAAGCCATTATTGATTTAGGAAATACTTTAAGAAATGGTGGAGACCCTAAACATATTAATGGTCTTTGTTATATTTCAAAAGAGCCAGTTGAAGAATATATTCAAATACCTACACATCAAGAGTGTTTAGATGAAAAAGAAAAGTATATTGATTTATTTAAAACTTTTTATGATAATAACGATCCTGTGTATTCAAAAGGTTTATGTCAAGGTGTTGATTCTAGATACTTAATACAAAATCCACCAAGTGATCATATGGATGAAAAACATATGGATAAAATTGCTTCATATCCTTATCAAAGAGATGTCCATCCTTTTGATGGGAAACATGGAAAAGTTAAATGTTTAGAAACTATTAAATTCTCAATTATGACTCATCATGGTTGTTGGGGAGAGTGTAACTTCTGTGCAATTGCTGCTCATCAAGGACGTACGATTAGAACTAGAAGTGAAGAAAATATTTTAAAAGAAGCTAAACATTTTACGACTATTAAAGACTTCAAAGGAATTATTTCTGATGTTGGAGGACCTACTGCTAATATGTATGGTTACGAATGTAAGAAAAAAGAAAAACTTGGAACTTGTGTTGAAAATAAAAGATGTGTTGATGCACATAGATTATGTAGAACAATGAAAGTTGATCATTCACGAAATATAAAATTATTAAAAGATATTAGACAAATTCCAGGAATTAAAAAAGCATTTGTAGCTTCAGGTGTACGATATGATTTAATTACAGCTGATAAAAAGCATGGTTATGATTATTTAAAAGAAATGGTTGACCACCATATTTCTGGACAAATGAAAGTTGCACCAGAGCATACAAGTGATGAAGTTTTACATCATATGGGAAAACCAGGAAAACAAACATTAATTGACTTTAAAAAAATGTATGACACTTTGAATAAAGAATCAGGTAAAAAACAGTTCTTAACATATTATCTGATTGCTGCACATCCTGGTTGTGAAGATAAACATATGCATGACTTAAAACAATTTACAACGCATGAGCTTAAAATGAATCCAGAACAAGCTCAAGTATTTATTCCAACACCTGGAACATATTCAGCTGTTATGTATTATACAGAATTAGATCCATTTACAAAGAAAAAAATCTTTGTTGAAAAAGACCCAAGAAAAAAAGAAAAACAAAAAGAAATTGTTGTTCCAAGAACAAATCATAATGTTGCAAGAGCAAGAAAAATGAGTAGTTCAGGAATGCAAGGTTAATTGTTTAAATATTAAATAAGACTTAATAATAAATATTTGTTACTTTAATCAAACAGATATAAAAGGTCTTTTTTGATAAAATACGGCAATTTAAAAAACAGACTTAAATACACACTAAGGAAAATATAAATGAAAAAACTATTCTTAATTATTGGAGCACCAGGTTCAGGAAAAACTACTGATGCTGAATTAATTGCTGCTAATCACAATACAATTACACACTATTCAACAGGAGATATGTTTAGAGCAGAAGTTGCTAGTGGAAGTGAAAGAGGAGCTTTAATAGATTCTTATGTTTCTAAAGGAAACTTAGTTCCAATTGAAATCGTAATTGAAACAATTGTTGGAGCAATTAAAAATGCACCTACTGATGTTGTTGTAATTGATGGATACCCAAGATCAGGTGAGCAAATGACTGAACTTGATAAATACTTAGAAACAGAACCTGAAGTTACTTTAGTAAGTGTTATTGAAGTTGCAGTATCAAGAGAAACTGCATTCCAAAGAGTATTAGGACGTGCAGCTGATGCGGAAGTTGTTAGAGCTGATGATAATGAAGAAGTATTCTTAAATAGAATGAAATTATTTACAGATCCTTTAGCTGATATTCAAGCATTTTATACAGAAAAAAATCTTTTAAAACAAATTTCTGGTGAAGGTACAATTGAAGCAATTGTTGCAGAAATGGATGCATTTATTCAATCTAAAATTTAATTAATTAAACTCCACAAAGGAAAGATAATAATGAATGATAAAAAAATAAATTTTTACAGTGTTATTATTGGAACTGAATTATTAAATGGGCGTCGTAATGATGCCCATTTTTCTTTTCTAAACAATGAACTTCTTAAACGTGGATGGGAACATAAAGCCTCTTTTGTTATAGAAGATGATACTACACTTATGCATAATATTTTTAATCTTATTAAAGCTGATGAAAACTCTGTAATGTTTTGTTTTGGTGGTATTGGTTCTACCCCTGATGATTATACAAGAGTATCTGCTGCAAAAGCTTTTACAAATAATCAAATGGAATTTAATGAAGTTGCAAAAGAATTGATTATAAATGAATTTAAAGAAGAAGCATATCCTCACAGAATTAATATGGCGTATCTACCAATAAATGCAAAGCTATTAAAAAATGTTGTAAATAATGTACCAGGATTTTATTTAGAAGATAGATTTTTCTTCACACCAGGATTTCCTTCTATGAGTCAATCAATGGTTATTGAAGCGTTAGATAAATATTATTTAAAATCAAAAGCAAAATATAGAGTTACATTAACTGCTTCTTGTAGTGAAAATGATTTGATTGATATAATGTTGAAAATCCCTAAAAATATAGATTTATCATCATTACCTAAAATTATTGATAATAAAAGAAATGTTGTAATTTCACTTGCAAGTTATGATAAAAATGAACTTGATCGTAACTTTGAATTTTTTACAAAATATTTAATTGATAATAAAATAGAATATTTATTAGATGATATAAGTTATAAATAATATTTATCAATATCTTTTTTTAAGTTTTTTAAAAGTTTAGAATTTATTTATAGTTTTATCAAGAAAGAATTATTTTTAAAATATAATGTATATAGAATACTTTTCTAAATATAAGGATAAACATGAATTTTATTAATAATTTGGCAATTAAGAAGAAGTTATTATTACTTATTTCTTTACCATTATTGGGACTGTTAATTTTTTCAATTACTCAAAATATTTCTATTTATAAAGAGATAAAAGAAGCAGATAAGATAGAAATAGGGATTCGTTTTATAAAAACAATTTCAGAATTATTACATGAAACGCAAAAAGAAAGAGGTTATACTGCTGGTTTTATTGGTAGTGGAGGTAAAAATTTTACAAATGACTTACTTACTCAAAGAAAAGATACTAATTCCAAAATAAAACAATTTTTAAATGAAAAAAATAATATGAAGAATTTTTTTCCCTCAGAATCATTAAATCAAAATATTGAACTTATACAAAAAAAATTAGAAAATATTAATATTATTAGAAAAAAAGTAGATAATAGTAAGATAAAAGTATCTAATGCAATTTTATATTATACAAATATTAATTCTTTATTATTAGAAGATGTTGTACTTATTTCAAAATTAACTGATAATGCTCGCTTATCTCAAGAAATTACTGCTTATTCAAATTTCTTACTTTCAAAAGAAAGAGCAGGAATTGAAAGAGCAATTGGAACAAATACATTAAGTAGAGATTCTTTTGCTAAAGGAATGAGAGAAAAACTTGATAAATTAATTTCTGAACAAAATTCATATATGGATTCTTTTAAGTATTATGCTTCAGCTAATTCTATTAAATATTATGAAAACACTGTAAAAGGAAAAGAAGTTGATGAAGTTAATCGAATTAGAAAAACTTTACAAGGTGCTATTCTTAAACAAAAAATAATTGCATCAATTGCTGAGTATATTGGCTATGGTGGAATAATTCATAATTTCAAAAACTTTCTTATTAGAGGTGAAGATATATATAAAAATAGTGTAAAAGAACAATATGTTGAATTAATTAAGCTATTAAATAAGTATAAAAGTACACCTGATTTAAAAGAAGAAGAATTAAGATTAGTAGATATTATTGAAAAAACTTTTACTACGTATCATAATAATTTAGCTATTATTGAAAAAGGTCTATCTTCAAATATGGATATTAGAAGTTTAGATAAAACAATACAAGTAAATGATAGACCAGCAATGGTTGCATTATATAGATTAAGTATTAATTTATTTGGTGATGATGCTACGTATTGGTTCTCTCAAATTACAAAAAAAATTAATTTATTAAAAAAAGTTGATGATTATTTATCTAATGAATTATTAGATAATGTAAGTGAATTAGAATCATCATTATATACAACTTTTATAACAACACTTGTTTTTACAATAATTGCATTATTAATTGTATTTGCAATGGCAACATATATTACTAGAAATATAACATCTTCATTAGATACTTTCAAAAATGGTTTATCTGATTTCTTTAAATATACATTGAGAGAAAAAAAGACTATTACTTTAATGAACATAAAAACCAAAGATGAATTTGGACAAATGTCAGAGGATATTAATAAACAAATTGAGAGAACTTCTAAGTTAATGGAACAAGATAAAATTGTTGTTGCAGAAATTGATGATGTTATTAAAAAAGTTAGAAATGGTTTTTTCTGTTATACTATAAAATCTCATGCAGCAACACAAGAAGTAGAAGTATTAAGAAATAATATTAATGATATGCTAATTGATGTAAAAACTAAATTTGATATGATAAATGAATTACTTGATGCCTATGCTAGTGGTGATTATAAATATTCATTAGTTGAAAAAGATGTAAATGAAATGGGTGGAGATATGGGATCACTTGTTACTTCAACTATACTTTTAGGTTCAAATATTTCACAATTAGTAGCTATGATTTCAAATTCTGGTAATGAATTATCAACATCTACAAATATTTTATCAGATGGTTCTAGAAAACTATCAAATTCTTCAACAAATCAAGCATCTTCAATAGAGGAAACTGCAGCTTCGCTTGAAGAAATCACAGCTACAATTAAATCTAATAATGAGAATATTGTTGTAATGACTTCCTTATCTGATGAGTTAAATAATTCATCTAATACAGGAAAAGAATTAGCTTCATTAACATCTTCTTCTATGGAAGAGATTAATGATAAAGTATCAGCTATTAATGATGCAATTGAAGTAATTGATCAAATAGCTTTTCAAACAAATATTCTTTCATTGAATGCAGCAGTTGAAGCTGCAACTGCAGGTGAAGCAGGAAAAGGATTCTCTGTTGTTGCTGCAGAAGTAAGAAATCTTGCAAATAGATCAGCAGAAGCTGCTAAAGATATTAAAAAACTAGTTGAAGATGCAAGTAGTAAATCTAAACAAGGTAAAGAAATATCTTCAAAAATGATAGATGGTTATACTAAATTAAGTGAAAAAATTATTGAAACTAAAAAAATAATAGATGATGTTTCCTTATCAAGTAAAGAACAAGAAACAGGAATAATACAAATTAATGCAGCTATTAATGATTTAGATAATGTAACTCAAGAAAATGCACAAACTGCATCTTCTATTGATAGCTTATCTTTTAAAGTAAAAGATTTATCAAAAAGGTTATTAGAAATTACTAAAAGTGCTAATATCGATGATAAGATATTGAAACAAGTTTGTGATGTTGAATTAATTAATGATATTGCTAAGTATAAAAATGATCATATTAATTTTAAAGATAATAACTTTAAAAAATTAGATACTTTTGAATCTTGGAATGTTGAAGATTGTCATTCTTGTAACTTAGGTAAGTGGATTGATTCTTGCGAAGATAATTCTAAAATATTTGTAAATACTTTAGCTTGGAATGAATTAAAGTTAGAACATGAAAAAGTGCATAAAAGTGTACAAAATTATATTGATGCAAATGCTAATAGAGAAGATAATAGTATTTTAGCTAACTTATCTATAAATATTGAATCTTCAACAAGAGGTGTATTCAATAACCTTGATAATGTACTTATTGAAAATTGTAAGTTAATAAATAAATAATAGGCCTTATTCTATAGGCTTATTATAATTTCCAATATTCCAACCTTTATCTTTTGGATATTTCTCTAAATTATAATCTTTCCAAACTTTTTTACAAAGTTTATTACCTTTCTTATACTCCTTTTGTGCAAAAATATGTGCTCTTCCAAAATTAGGGAAAACACCTTTTCCACTTGCATACATATAAGCTATATAACAGTTTGCATCATATTCTCTTTGTTTTGAAGCTTCTTTAAAATAATATAAGGCTTTTTCATAGTCCACATCAACAGCAGCACCTACTAAAAAAAATCTTCCAATTAATAATTGTGATTTTGCATGATTTTTATTTACATTATCTACTAAAAGATTATATGCCTTTTTTATATTATATTTTTTTGTCTTTTTTGAAGAGTATAATTTTGCAAGTTGATATGTTTTTTCTAGTTGATTAATATCTGATTGATTATAATTTCTTAAATTTGTTGAATTTAAAAGGTTTGTGAAAATAAATATTGTTAGAATTGATTTTTTCATATGATAATTATTTTAATCTCTTTATTTTAGATTTTTGCATAGTAATATCAGTGATGATTATATCTTAATTATTATTAAGAATTTTACTTATAAATCATAGTGTAAAATTATAAAATTAAAGAAAAATAGATCTTTTGAAAGTTTTTCACATCTTTTTTTCACATCTTTTTTCAAAGCCCATAAAATGGAACTTTAATAGAATTAATCAATTAATAAATTATATGTATGTTTATAATTTATTAAGATATCATTTTAATTTATTTATGTTTAAAAAGACCATTATTAGGGCTTTCTAATAAAAAATAGATAATTATTTATATGAAATATTTTGTATTCACTTTCTTATATAACTTAAAAATATATGATAAGTTATATTTATTATTTAAAAATTTAAATTAATGTGAATAGTATGTGAATAAGTATATAAACTTTAATGTAAATTTTCTTTAAAATAATCAGATATTAAAGTCGCATCTTTTTCATTTAGTACGTCTTTTAAATCTTCAAAACTTGCATTTCTAATTTTTTCAAATTCTCCAAAATATAAAAGAAGTTTTTTAACCTTCGCTTCCCCAATTCCTTTGATTTGTAATAATGAAATTTGCTTATCTTCTTTTCTTTTTTGTTTTTTATGAAAATTTATTACAAATCTATGAGCTTCATCTCTTTGTCTTTGAACAAACTGTAATCTTTGATCACTAGTTTCAAGCTTTAAAGCTCTATATTCACCTTTTTCATCTTTATAGTGAACAATATCTTTTGCTGCACCTTTTGCTCTATGTGCTTTAGCATCTACTTTTTCTTTTGCAATTGCAATAATATCAAGATTTACACCAGTTGAATTAATAATATCGTAGGCTAATTTTAAAAGAGTTGACCCACCATCTAAAATCCAAAGATCAGGTGCTGGATTTTTCTCAAAGCTATCAACTCTTCTCATAAGCATTTCTCTCATTTGTGAGTATTCATCTTTTGATTCAAGATTATAATGTCTAAAGTCTTTTTTATCAAAAGCATTTATTTCTTCATTCCATACAACCATAGCACCTACAGTTGCTTGTCCCATCATATGTGAGTTATCAAACGATTCTACTCTTAAAGGTAGTATTTGAAGATTAAATAGCTTTTGAAGCTCTTTATAAATAGTATTTTGATTTCTTGAAGAATCAATTCTAAGAAGTTCATCACAGTTATTAAGTGCAACTTGAACTAAATTCTTTTTCTTGTCTATTTTTGGATTTACAAGTTTGATTTTTTTCTCAAATTTTGTATATAAAAACTCTTCAATACTCTCTTTGTCTTCTATTTCAATAGCTGTTAAAACTTCTTTTGGAAGTACAGGAATTTCATTGTCATAGTAGTTTACAATTGCTCTTTTATATGCTTCATCCAAATCAATATTTGTTTCATCTTCTAAAAAATTTACTTTTATAAAATCATAAGAAGATGATGTTAATTTTCCATCTCGTATAAACATACGAACGATTACCGCTTTTTGTTTTGCAGCTTTTATTGCAAATACATCTAGGTTTTCATTTGTAGCTAAATCCATTCCAGATTTTATTTGAGATTTTTCTATAGTTTTTATTCTATCTCTTAATTTCATAGCCTCTTCAAATCTAAAGTCTTCTGAATACTCCATCATTTTTTCTTGAAGTTTTGATATTAGCTTTGATTTATTATAGATATAATCAATAGCAGTTTCAACTATCTTTGCGTAATCACCTGTTGATATTTTACCCTCACAAGGTGCATGACATCTTTTTATTTGATGGAAAAGACAAGCTTGCTTGCCTTTGATACAAGATTTTTTTTGAACTAGAGGAACTATTTCATAAATACTATCAAGCATATCTCTTGAACCAGTAGAGTAGGGACCAAAGTATTTGATATTTTTATTTTTATATACTTTTCGTGTAATCTCAAGTCGTGGATAAAGTTCAGAGTAATCAATATAAATATATGGATATGTTTTATCATCTCGAAGTAAAATATTGTATTTTGGTTTTAGTTGTTTTATAAGAGAATTTTCTAAAATCAAAGCATCATGTTCATTTGGTACGACAATCCACTCAATACTAAATGCTTCACTTATCATCTTGTAAATTCTAGGACCTAATTTATCAGCTGGTAATAATTTTGGAGTAAATTTAAAATAAGATTTAACCCTATTTTTCAGTACCTTAGCTTTTCCAATATATAGTAATTTGCCATCTTTATCAAAGTATTGATATACACCAGCATCATTTGGTAATTGTTTGAGTTTTTCTTCTAATTGCATTGGGGCATTTTAGCGAAATTAAGCTTTTACTTGTAAAGATGATTTAAACTGTTTTATTATGTTAAATAAAAAGTATGGTAAAATATGGCAAAGGATTTTTATGACTAGAAAAATGACGATTACTTTAGAGGATACTTTACTTGATGAGTTGGATTCTATGGCTATTTCTTTGGGTAAAAAAAAGAGTCAAATTGTTAGAGAAGCTTTAAACTCTTATTTAAACTTAAATTCAAAAGAAGAGAAAATAAAAAAATGGCAAGAAGAGAATAAAGATGCAATTAAAAATCATAATAAAAGATTAAAAGAACATGGAATTATTTTAGAAGAACATAGGATATTTTAATGGCTCAATTTGATGTTTATAAAAATGAAAATGAAAGAACTAATAAAGAAGTTCCATATTTATTAGATATACAAAACGATATTTTATCTTCTTTAGATACACGTGTTGTTATTCCTTTGGTTTTTTCTTTAGCAAAAGTTGATAAACTTACAAAAGAGTTAAAAATAAAAGATGAAATAGTTTATTTATATACTGATCAAATGGCTACTATTGGACTTTCATTATTAAATGAAAAAATATGTTCTATAAAAGAGCAAGGCGATGAGATTAAAAACTCGATTGATTTTTTAATTTATGGATTTTAACAAATGCCAGGAAGATTAAGTATATACAATGACAAAGCCTTTAAAATTGATGCAAAAGAGTTAATCAAAAATGATATGGTAGGGGAGTTAAATCCTAGATATAATATTCCTCCAACTATTCCTATTCCTGCGCTTTTAAACAATGGGAACTATTTATATACACATTTTGGATACTTGCCTTCTTGGGCGTTTTCAAAGGCTTCTATGAATATAAATGCACGTAGTGAAAGTATTTATGAAAAGAAAACTTTTAGAGATTCTTTTAAATACAGAAGATGTATTATTCCAATAAATGGTTTTTATGAGTGGGCAAAAGAGGATAAAGAAAAAACTCCATATTTAGTAAGTGATATAAAAAATGAATATTTAGCCTTAGCAGGTATTTGGGATGAGTATTTTGATACTGAACTTAATATGAAAATAGTTACAGTTGCTTTGATTACTTGTGATGCAAATGAAAAACTTGGGAAAATACATCATCGAATGCCTGTAGTCTTAGAAAAAAAAGATTTTAGCACTTGGTTAAATTCTTCAGATTTAAGAGAAGTAATAAAGCTCTTTTCTGTATATCCAAATGAAAAAATAAAAATGTATGAAGTTACAAGTGAAGTAAATAAAGTATTATTTAATGAACCTTCATGTATTGATGAGGTGATTAAAATAGATAAAAAAGATGAAGAGATAAAAGAAGTAGGGCAGTTATCTCTTTTTTAGTTTATATTTTGACTTGCAAACCATAAAATCCATAGGTTTTCATAAACTTTTTTATAAGAAGCTAGTTTTTTAATATCTTTATTTTTAAGCTTTTTAAAATATCTTTTTAAAACTTGTTTTTCTTGTTTTTTACTTAATTTAAATTCAAAACAAATATTAGCAATATCAAAAAATCTATCATTTACACGTGCAAATTCCCAATCAATAAATCTAGCTTTATTTTTATAAAATAAAACATTGTTAATATTTAAATCATGGTGAGTATTTACAGCTTCAAACTTGTACTTTTCTAATTTTTTCAACTCTTTAAATGAATTTCTAATTAATTTTTGAGATTTTTTATCTTTCAAAATCTTTTTAAAATTTTCAAAATCTTTTTTTAGTTTATAAGTTTTTTTATTTACTTTTATTTTATGAAGTTTTTTCATAGAATCTACTAGGGCATTTAGTTTATTTTTCTTTAATTTACTTTTATGTTTGCCTTCTAAAAAATCACATATCATTAAAGAGTTTTCTTCATCTAAAATATATGGTTTTGCAGCAATTCCAATTTTATATGCTTTTTTTTGAATTTCAAACTCGTGATGTCTACTTTTTTTATCTTGATGAGTAATTTTAAATACTCTAATTAGATACTGCTTTTTTGAAGTATCTAATTTATAAATAATGTTACAAACACCTTGATTTTCGAGTTTCTCTAACTTTTCTAGTTTTTCATTATCAAATATATTATATTTTTCTAAATCTGTGATTTTCATATTTTCCTTAATATATTAAAGAAGCTTTTTAATATCATCTTCAATATCTTCTGGTTTTGTAGTTGAACCAAATCTATCTACTACTTTTCCATTTTTATCAACTAAAAATTTTGTAAAGTTCCATTTAATACTTTTTGTTCCTAAAACTCCTGAAGCTTCTTTTTTAAGATAAGTGTATAAAGGAATTTCATTTTCACCATTTACATCAACTTTTGAGAACATATCAAAATCAACACCATAAGTTAAGCTACAAAATTCTTGTATTTCTTTATTAGTTCCTGGTTCTTGATTTGAGAATTGATTTGAAGGAAATCCTAAAATCATAAAGTCTTCATTTTTATATTTTTTATATAAGTTTTCCAAACCTTCATATTGACTTGTAAATCCACATTTACTAGCTACATTTACAATTAGTAAAACTTTGTTTTTGTATTTTGACATTGAAACTTCTTTTGAGTTTATATCTTTTACACTAAAATCATAAATTGACATTTTGTTTTCCTTTGATACTGCAAGTTGTATTGTAAGTAGAAATATTACTAAAGTTTTTATATTTAATATATTCATATTTATTTCCTATGTTATTTATTTTAATAAGTGATAATATAGCATAGATAAGATTAATGAAAATTGATATTGTAAGAAGATTAAAATTGATTTTGAATATAGCAAGTGGTCGGAGTGAAAGGACTCGAACCTTCGACCCCCTGGTCCCAAACCAGGTGCGCTACCAGGCTGCGCTACACTCCGTTTTTGCTAGGTCGGAATTGTAGTATTATTTTCTGTATTTGTCAAGAGTATTTGCACTTTTTTTATAAATTTATTTAATTTTAGTTATTTCAATTGAGTTAACAGTTTCAATTAATTTTTCTAATTTGCCATTTTTCATTACAAAATAACCATCACTTTTGATTCTATTCTTTGAGTTATATATAAATTTATAGTTTTTATCAAATTTAACATCTATAAATTTATTTTTTTTAATTTCAATTCGTTCATCTTTTATATCATTTGTTGCAGCTTTTTTTAATATATAAACTATTGCATATTTATCTTTTTTATATTTTGTATTTTCATCATCTTTTTTACCTTTATAATCTTCATTATAAAATACAAATTTATCTCTTCTCAAGAGAAATTTTGCAAGAGTATTTGTTACATTTGCTTCTAAATAATTATCTTTTAATGTGTCAAAGTTATTTATTGTACCTAGTTCTAAACCATGATATTTGATTGTATAACTTGCAAAGGCAAAGTTACTTATAAGTAATATCATTAATAGTAATTTCATATTTATCCTTTATTAAAGACGATATTATAACTAAAAAGTAGAATCATTGTGAAAATTTAAATAACCCCTACTTTAAAACTTATTGCGATGAGGTATTCTTTATATTCTTATAAAGAAAAAATATACAAGATACGATTATAAATTTTAGAATTATTTGATATTAGAAAAACTTATATACAACTAAGTCGCATTTAATAAATAAAACTATATTATTCCACAAATTTTTGCGACTAGGTTGCGTTGAAATTGCAAAAAAAGGAAATAAATGAAATATATAGGTTTATCAATAATATTACCATACTATTTAATAGCACAAAGTGCAATAGTATTAGACGAAATAAAAGTTGAAGGACAGAGTCAAAGACAAACAAATTCTATTACAATTGATTTAGAAAAAGAAGAACAACATCAAGCAAACTCAGTTTTTGATCTTTTAAAAAAAGAAGCATCAGTAGAACTTGGTGGAGGTGGTTCTTCAAATGCAAAAAGAGTTTACGTACGAGGAGTTGAAAGTTCAACTTTAAATATTAGTCTTGATGGAGCTACACAAGGAACAAATATTTTTCAACATAGAGGAAATGAATTAGGAATAAATCCTGATATTTTAAAAGTTCTTAATGTTAAAACAGCTCCTGATGCTTCAAAAGGTGGTGCACTTGGTGGTTCTGTTGAAATGACAACTAAAGATGCACAAGACTTTGTAAAAAATGGAAAAAATACAGGTGGTATTATAAAAGCTGGCTATAGTACAAATACTGATTCAAAAAGTGGAAGTTTAACAGCTTATGGTGTTTATGATAAGCATTATGGAGTTTTAGCATCTGTTTCTGGCGTAAATAATGATAATTATGAAGATGGAAATAACGATGAAATGTTAGCAACTGCATATAAAGATAGAAATTATTTTTTAAAATTTACACTTGATGACCTTAATAATCATGATTTAAAACTCTCTTTTAATCAAAACTCAAATAGTGGCGATATGCAATGGGGGAAAACAGGAAGTGATAAAGGAGTTAACGTAGATCCAGCATTATTAGAAGATGTAGTATCTACAACTACAAGTTATACTGCACAACATAACTATAGCAATGGAAATTTACTTAATCTTGATACAAATATATACTTTACAAATATAGAAGTAGATAGAGAAAAATACGATTATCAATATGATAATGATACAGTAGGAATTAAACTACAAAACCACTTTTATTTAGATACAGAATCATTTAAAAATAAAGTATCTGTAGGTGTTCAAGTAGAAGATGTAGAATCAACTTCAAATGCACCTATTACAAGTATTGCAGCAACTCCTTCTCATTATGAACCAACAAGTTCAAATAATAAAGCAGTATTTATTCAAAATAAAACAACTATAGATAATCTTGATATTAATTATGGAGCACGATTAGATAAGTATGAATTTGAATCAGGTTTAGGAGAAGCTAGTGATACTACAATTTCTCCAAATTTTGGACTTGATTATAAAATAAATGATAACTCAAATGTATATGCGAACTATGGACAATCATCAAGAATGAGTGGAACAATTCCTTTTACATGGGCTATGAATATTAGAGATAATGCTACATATTCAAAAGATTTAGAAGCAGAAAAATCAACTAAATATGAACTTGGATATGAATTAAAAGGTGAAAGTCTTTTTACTAATTCTGATGGTTTTATCTTTAATGCAAATATTTTTAGAACAGAAATTAATGATTTGATTGAATCACATTCAGGACTTACAAATGCAAGTGGTAAATACAGTTACTCTGGTGAAGCTGGATTAGCATTAACTGATATAAAAAATTCTGACTATGAATATGTTTTAAAAGGTTTTGAAATTAAAGGAACATATTTTATAGATAATTATTTTGGATCGCTTTCATATTCTCAAGTTGATACAAATGTTTTTAATGAAGTAGATGCTGGAACATCTGGTGAACCACTTGCAATAAGAAGAGTTGGTGGATGGGATAGTAAAAAAGTTGTATTAAATGTTGGAGCAGAACTTTTAGATGGATTAAGTATGGACTATACTTTAACAGCTGTTGCAGGTATTGATAATGCTGATCAAGTTACAAGAGGTGGATATACAACTCATGATATTAGTACAAAATATAAAGTAGGTAAAAACTGGACATACTATGTAGCTGTAACTAACTTAACAAATAAATACTATGCTCCTCATACAACTTTATCAGGTTCTAGTGATGAAGATTATAGAAGAGATATGGGTAGAGATTTTAAATTTAGTATAAAATATGAATTTTAAAAGAGATAATCTCTTTTAAAATCTTTTATTACTTATTACTTAAATAGATTTGTTTTTTCAATCAAAATATCTTGATGATTAACAAATCTATCACATCTTAAACCTTCTAATTTTTTACAAATATTTTGCCATTTTTTTGAATGACCACTATTTTCATCAGAAAAATCTCGCATTTGAAACATAATTGCATGAGCATATTCATGAGGGATAACATCATTTATCATATAATCTTCATTTTCTTTGAATCTTTTTTTATTTAAATAAATTGTTATTTTAGAATCTTTTGAATAAACTGCCATTCCAAACTTACTTGAATCTAATTCATCTGAAACTATAATAGGAAAAATCTTTTTAATTTTGAAATATTTATAAGTTAAGTATTTTAAAGTTTGATGTTTTTGATATATTTTATTTTGTATTTCTTTTGATAGGGGATTTGTAGAGAATAAATAATTATCATACCAAAGGTATGTAAGTAAAAAACAAGAAAGAATAACAACTATTAAGAAAATTTTTTTAAGTTGTTGAATAAACATATATTTGTTTATTCAACAGTTTTCATTAAGACATCTTTATAATGATTTAAATCTTTCATCATTGAATCATCATTGTCATTAATATCAGGATGATATTTTCGTGCTAGTTCTTTGTATTTCTTTTTTATCTCTTCTTTTGTAGGTGAGTGAGTAAATCCAAAAAAATCTTTTGCTTTTTGTACTTCATCAAATCTTGGGGCATTATTAAAACCATTGAAATTAGAATTATTATAATTTCTAAAATCATTTGAATTAAAATTTGCACCTTGTTTAAATTGAAAATCGAAACCACTTGTTTTCATCTTTTTCTTTAAATTGTAGATAAATATAAACCCAATTACAACAACAATTCCAACAATCATCAAAAATGTCCCAAAGTTAGTAAAAATTAAGTATAAAATAAAAAATAAAATTGATAGTCGAACTATTCTATTAAAAATATATATAACAGTATTATTTAGCATAAAAAGTAAATCCTTTGTATAAATAGTCAGTATTATAGTATTGTTTAGTCTAGAATTAAATTAAATACACTTATATATTTTAATCTTAAGCTATAAATTTTACTATGTTACAAAGATAATCAATTTAATGCATTTTAAAAATATGTATTTTCACTCATATTTTCAATCTGTTTTAACATCGCTTTATAATCACCAAATTGTATATTTATAGGATAAACATCTTTTTTATATTTTAAAACCAATGATGGAAAACTTCTAACATATAAAGAACGTCTAAAGTTTAACTCTTCTTCTAAGTCTTTTTCAATTTTTAAAGAGTTTAAATCTTGCTCAAATTTCTTTTCATCCATTCCAATTTGTTTTGCTAATTGTATTAAAGTAGAAGCATCACTTGGATTTTTTGCTTTTAGATAATAAGCTTCTTGAATAGCTTCAATCATTTCATTTTCTTTTCCAACATAGCGTGCGAGCATTGTAGCTTGGCATGAAAGATAAGTTGAGCGTTTTGGAGTATTTTCTTTCCAAAAATCATGATTAAACTTTGCACCTGTTTTTTCTTCTATTTCATACCAAATATTTTGAATCATTTCTCTTTGATTTTGAGGCATTGGCTCATCTGAATGTGGAGCTAAACCTCCTACGACATTAACTAATTTTATATCATCTTTTAAATGTTTTTGTAATTCATCAAGTGTTGGTTTAAAAGCATAACACCAAGAACACATAGGGTCATGTACATAATAAAGTGTATAAACCATAAAAATCCTTTTTATTAATTTAAATTTTAAATTTTATTTTACAATAATTGCACAATCATAGCATACTATTTTGCTTTAAAAAAAATATTGTAGAATGTTGTTTATAATTAAAGGAATATTTTATGGATTATGAAGAATTTGAAAAAGCTGTTAATACATTAGGTATATTAACACGATTATCGAAAAAAGATTTAAAGAAAAAGTACTTAAAACTTTCAAAAAAATATCATCCAGATATGGAAGAGGGAAGTACACAGAAGTTTTTGGAAATAAAAGAATCATATGATTTATTATGTGAATATATAGATTCTTATTCTTACTCTTTTGAAAAAGAAGAGTTTTTAAAACAGTTTCCATCATTTACAAATTATAAAAATTGGAATAGGTAAAAATAATGAAAAAAATAAATATAGCAATATCATCAATAATTTTAAGTACAGTTGCCTTTGCAAATATAAATGTAAAAAGTCTAGATATTTATAAAAATAAAACATTTATAAATCAGGAATTAAATACAAGTCTAAATAGCGTGGACTTAATCGGAAAAGTTAGATTTGAAGATATTAGGTTTGTAAATAATTCAAATTGCAAAATATCAAATGTATCAGTAATCTCTGAAAATTACTCAAATGATAGTTTATCATCAAAAATCAAAGAGTATAAACAAAAAATCGCTTTTAAAACAAATGAAATAACAAGTGTAAAAAATGTAATAACAAATCTAAGTTCTATAAAGTTTGAAAAAGATGCAGTAAACTTGAAAAATATAAAAGAAGTATCAACATATACACAAAAAGAAATAGAAGCAAATTATAATAAAATCTATAAATTACAAGAAGAACTAACAAGTTTAAACCAAGAATTAGCACAATTAATAAATAAAAAAAATTCAAATGTTTACTCAAAATTAAATTATGATGCAAGTTGTTCAGGAGATTCTAAATTACTAGTTTCTTATCCTACTTTTAATATTTCAAAAAATAGTTTTTATGAAGTAAATTTAGATTCAAAAGAAAAAAACTTAGAAATCAAAAACAAATCATTTATAACACAAAGTTCTGGGAATGATTTTGAAAATATTGATATAAATATGTATACTTACAATTATGCAAATGCAGTTAAACCACAAACTTTCAAAGCAGAATACTTAGATATTCAAGAACCTATTTTAATGAAAAAAGCACAAGCAGATATGGTAACGATGGAAGCTGCTCCTATAAAAATGATGAAAACTAATCTTAGAGTAGCACCAAGTTTTTCATATAATGAAACTACTACAAAAGCTTTTTTCAAAGCTTCGAATATTAGCCTAAAAAGTGGCGTTAAAAATGCTGTAACTTTTTCAAAAGACAAGTATAAAACAAAAAATAAAATAGAAGTAGATGGATATGCAAGTTCAAATGCATTTTATAAAGTAGATTTTAAAAGTGATAAATTATACAGTAGTCAAAATACTAAGTTTTATTTGGATGAGGTTTATGTGGGACAATCTTATATAAATCAAATCAAAAAAGATGAAGAAAGTTCACTTTATTTAGGAATTGATAGTTTTATTGATGTAAAAAAAGATTTAATAAAAGATATGAAAGAAGAACCATTCTTTTCTATGTCAAAAATCAAAACTGAAAAACTATGGAAATATACAATTACAAATAATTCAAATGAAGAAAAAACTATTACTTTAATTGAAAGAATACCTCTTAGTAAACACGAAGATATTAAAGTAAAATTAATTTCCAACATTAACTACACAAAAAAAGAAGATAATGGAAAACTTAGCTATGATATTACTTTAAAACCAAGTTCAAAAACAACACTTGAATTTGGATATATTATAGAAAAACCTTATAAAAAATAAAGGAAATACAAATATGTTTGATAGAAAAAAAATAAAAGAATTAATTTTAACATCTTTAATAGCAGATGCATACTCTCTAGGTGCTCATTGGGTTTATGATGAAAAACAATTAAAAGACCCTTCAATAAATTGGGATGAGTTAAACACTCCTTTATCTGTTTGGCATAAAGGTAAAGTTGCAGGAGAATTTACTCACTATGGTGACCAAACTTATTGGTTATATAAATTCTTAGAAGACAAAGAAACATTTGATGAAAATGAGTATTTAAAGTATTGGCAAGAAAAAATGGCTTCATATAATGGTTATATTGATGGGGCTACAAGAGAAACACTAGAAAATATCAAAAATGATGTGGTTCCAAGCGGTTCAAAGTCTACTGATTTATCAATAATTGGAAGAATTACACCATTATTATTAGTTTCAAAATCAAAAGAAGAGTTTCTTGAAAATGTAGAAAAATTTGTAAAACTTACACATAATTCTACAAAAGCAATAAATGCTTCTAATTTCTTTGCAAAAGTTTTACTTGAATGTTTAGATGGAAAAGATATTGAAGAAACTCTAGTAAGTCTAAAAGAACAAAGTAGTGAAGATATTAAAAATTTTGTAAATAGAGGAATTGCCTCAAAAGATAAAGATACATTTGAAACAATAAGAGAATTTGGTCCAGCTTGTGATATTGATGAAGGATTCTCAGGAATAATTCACCTTCTAAGTAAATATACAAACTTAAAAGATATGTTAATAAACAATGCAAAAGCAGGTGGTGATTCTAGTTCTAGAGCAATGATTGCTTCAGTAATTTTTATGAGTAATAAATCTATTACACAAATACCAAAAAATTGGTTGGCAATAAAAGTAGAGATTTAAAATAAGGAAAAATATGAAATATACAATATTGAATTTTTTTAAAGATAAATTATATATAGAATTATCAATTGCAAGTGTATTATTTTTGATTGCACTTGCTACTAATATGTTAATGGATTTTATTATATATATGCTTTATTTTATAATTTTTTTAGAAATTGTAAGAGCTGTTGTAAACTACATAAGAGAAGAAAGAGTTGCTTTATCTTTACTTGTAGATGCTTTTATAATTCTTGCATTAAGAGAGTTTATTGTAAATGTTGTAAAAGTAAATAAAGAAAATCTAGCAACGATGGCGGATCTTTTTTCAAGTCCTATAAATTTAAATTTATTTGTTTTATCAGGTGTAATTATATTTTTATTAGGGGTGAGATTTTTATCTGTTAGAACTTCTCAAAGATATATGTTTGGTAGAAAAGAAAAACATATAGAAGAAGACTAGCTTAAATTTTAAACTTATAAAATACAAAAGAATTATATAAAATTCTTTTGTATAAGTTAAAAAGACTATTTATTATGATTCTTTTTTAATTTAGATTTTTTCTTAGCTTTTTTCTTTTTTGCTTCTTTTCTTTTTTCAAAAGCTTTTTTATCTTCTTTTTTCGCTTTTCTTTTTTTATTAAGTTTTGTAATCTTTGGTTTTCTTTGTTTTTTTACAACTTCATAGCTTTTTTTCTCAACAGCTGGAGTTGGTATGATTTCAGCTTGAGTTTCTTCTTGAATTTCTTCTAATTCTATTTCTATTTCTTCTTCGTGTGACATTGTGTCTCCTCATATAATAATTGTGTGATTATATCTCTTTTTAGTGATAATTGGTATAAAAGATGATTTTTTTAGAGTTTAAGTTAGGATTTATATAAATTAGTAGGAAAAGTATAAGAGAAAACCCTTATACTTTTTGTGAATTAACTATTTCTTTTTTTTAGAAACTTTTTTGCTTTTTGCTTTTTTAGCAGTTTTCTTAGGAGCTTTTTTAGCTACTTTTTTCTTACTTACTTTTTTGGCAGTTTTTTTAGCTAATTTTTTCTTTGCTTTTAATTCTTTTTCTTTTTTAGACATATTGTCTCCTTTTGTTTATTTGTGAAATACTATCATTTTTTATTTATAATGTCAATAAAATATAGTCTTTTTCTTTAAATTATATATATTTTAGGTTTATTTATTAGACGAATAGTTAGTAATATTTTGTTATACTCCCATAAATTTTAATTTAAAGAAGAAAAAATGATAAAGAAATTTCTGTTATTAAGTTTATTAAGTACTCTACTTTTTTCTGCTAATGACACATATTCAAAACAACAAATCGAAAAGATGATTGCCAAAATGGTTATTTTAGGTTTTAAAGGTGAAAGTATTGATGCTAATTCTAAAATATATCAAGATATAAAAAAATATGATTTAGGTGGAGTTATTCTTTTTGATAAAGACCCAAATAATAAAAAGAAAATAAAAAATATCAAAAACCCAAAACAAGTTCAAAATCTAACAAAACAATTACAAAGTATAAATAAAACTAAACTTTTAATAGCAATAGACCAAGAAGGTGGAATTGTTCAAAGATTAAATACTAAAAATGGTTTTATGTCAATACCAAAAGCAAAAGATGTTTCTACAAAAGATATATCATTTGCAAGAGGTATTTATAGCAACTTAGGAAAAATGCTAAATACAAATGGAATAAATATAGACTTTGCACCAGTAGTTGACCTAAATATCAATCCAGACAATACAGTAATTGTAAAACTAGGGCGTTCATTTGGAAAAGATCCTAAAAAAGTAGTAGAGTATTCTTCTGTATTTATAGATGAATTAAAAAAACAAAATGTAATATCTGTTTTAAAACATTTCCCAGGTCATGGTTCATCTTTAGGTGATTCTCATAAAGGTTTCGTAGATATTTCAAATACTTGGGATAGCGTAGAACTTGAACCATATAAATACTTAATCAAAAACAATCAAGCCCATATGATAATGACAGCACATGTTTTTAATAAGTTTTTAGACCCAATATATCCAGCAACTTTATCAAAAAATATTAATACAAAACTTTTACGAAATAAATTAGGATTTAAAGGCGTTTTAGTAACAGATGACTTACAAATGAGAGCAATCTCAAAGCATTATACATTAGAACAAACAGTAAGCCTAGCTATAAATTCAGGTGTAGATATGCTTTTATTTGCAAACCAATTAGCAAAACCAGTTCAGCTAGAAGAAATAATAAATACAATTTATAAACAAGTAGAAAATAAGCAAATATCAATAGATAGAATAGTTCAAGCAAATAGAAGAATCAATAGCTTGCTTGATAATTATTAGAAAGGGTAAGAATATTGTACTTTTTATTCTTTTGTAGTTTCTAAAAAATTTTCCTTCTATAAAAAATTAATATTAAAACCATACATAATATGATACAAAAAAGATAAAGCACAATATTCCAACCAAATTTTTCATAAATAATTGAAGGAATAAAAGATCCAACTGCTCCACCTAAATAATAGAATGTTAAATACATTCCCGATGTTAAAGACTTTTGTGAGTTTCTTAATGAATTTGCTAGTCCTGTACTAATAGTATGAACGGTAAACATTCCTAAACAAAAAAGAAATATTAAACCAAACATAACCATTACATTAGGAATCGATAAAAATACTGTTATAAATAGAAAAAGACCAAGACCAAATAAAATAGTATTTATTTCATTCTTAAAAAATTTAATAATTCTTTTTGAATTCAAAGAAACAAGAATTCCCATTCCATAACCTAAATATAAAAGTGAAATTTGGAATTCTGAAATATCATTTGAAATCTCTTTTAATCTAAATGGTAATACATTTAATACTCCTGCAAATACAAAGAATACACAAAACATTAAAAGATATATCGTAATAAATCTTTTATCTTTTAAAATTTCAATTACATCATAAAGTTTTGCTTTAACAATAGTAGCTTCTCCTTCATATGTTAATTTATTTATAAAATAAATTGATACCAAAATGGCAAAAGAAAGTGAATAGAAAACATATTGATATGAAAAATTTGTTGCAATAAAACCTGAGAATACTCTTCCAACAAGTCCTCCAAATACTGTTGCTGCAACATAAATAGACATATTAAACTTAATATTTTCTTTATCCATATTTGCCAAAATACTCATTAATGAAGTTAATATGGCAGGAACTACTAAAGCTTCTATAGTTCTAAAAAATATAAAAAACTCATAAGTAGTTGAAAGACCTAAAAAGATATTAGTTACAAATAATATTAATGAAGAATTTATTAACATTTTTTTTGCATTTATTTTTTCTAAAATATATCCATATATGATAGGAGATAATGCAAGAAAAAGCATGATAACTGCTGTAAATTGTGAAGCTTTTGTTATTGATATATCAAATTCTTTTGCAAGTAAAGGCTGTAAGGGCTGGGTAGCATACATTACAGATAAAACAATTATAATACAGTATACTAAAATAAATAAATCAAATTTTTTCATTCTATTCTTTTTAAAATTTTTATAATTTTATTATACATAAAACAAGCATAGTAGATGATGAGATTTAGTTATAAAGTAAAAAAAGATAAAGAAGTATATTTAAATCAGTTATTTATTTGTATAATAATTCAACAGATGTAAGATATGTTTTATTCTAATTTCTGATAAACTTAATCTAATAAATATAATTTATTAGATTATTATTAATTGGAATCTGATTATAATACGTTTATCAATTCATAGGTTATTAAAATGCAAATAAAGATAATCATGAAGAAGTAAAATTCTTACATAAAATGATTTTGGAGGCTATATTGCTTCAAGATAAAAAAGTTGCTCTCCAAGCTGTAGATAATTTAATTATATATTTAGAAAAATTTATTAGAAGTCATTCTCTACAGATGGATAGTTAATATAATCTTTATTATTATAATAACTATTATTAATAATCGAAATAATATATAAGTATGATTTATTATAAATTATACTTATATATAAAAAGTTTTACAACTCTATTTCTAAACCAATAGGGCAGTGATCACTTCCCATAACTTCATTTAGAATATATGCATCTTTGATATTGTCTTTTAAATCATCACTTACATAAAAGTAGTCAATTCTCCAGCCAACATTGTTTGCTCTTGCATTTGCTCTATAAGACCACCATGAATAATGCTCAGGTTCATCGCCAATCACGTGTCTTAAAGTATCAATATATCCATGAGCTAAGAATTTATCCATCCATTCTCTCTCCATTGGTAAGAACCCCGATGTTTTTTCATTTGCTTTTGGTCGTGCTAAATCTATTGCTTTATGTGCTGTATTTACATCACCACAAACAATGATTGATTTGCCTTGTTTTTTTAGCTCTTCACAATGATTTAAAAATCTATCGTAAAATTCCATTTTATAAGTCAGCCTTTCTTCTTTACTTTGTCCATTTGGAAAATATACATTGAAAAATGCAATATCTTTATCTCCTAAAGTAAAGTGAACTTCGTTTATTCTTCCTTCATCTAGAACATCAACGCTTGGACAAGTACAAGTACAAGTTGTCTCAATATCTGTAAAAAGTGCTGTTCCACTTCGTCCTTTTATTGCTGATTGTGAACCAAAAAGAGTTTTATAATCTTTTTCAAAAATCGTTTCAGGAATTTGCTCTACTTGTGATTTTGTTTCTTGAACTCCAAGTAAATCAACGTTTGCTTCATCAATCCATTTTAATGCTTCTTTTTTATCAACTGCTCTAATTCCGTTTACATTCCATGATATAAATTTGTATGTTTTCATTTTAAACCTTATAATATTTAAATTCTATAGTATTTGAATTTTTGTATTATATCTAAGATGTTTTTATTTAAACTTTATTATAAAATCTTGATGCATATCAATAAATAGCTATTTTTATTCTGTTATAATTCTGAAAATTTAAAGGACAAATAATGACAGAAAATACAAAAAATATTATAAAAGCTACTGCACCTGTGTTAAAAGAAAGAAAAGATGAAATTACAGAAACAATGTATAAAATTTTATTTGAAAAATATCCAGAAACAAAAGTTTTATTTAAAGATGCTACTGATGACCAACCAAAAAAATTAGCAAATGCAATTTATGCATACGCAAGTAATATTGATCAATTACAAAATCTTCAAAAAGGTTTAGAAACAATGGTTGCTACTCATGTTAAAACAAATATTCAAGCAAAACACTATCCTATGGTTCAAGATGCATTATTAACTTCTATCAAACAAACACTTGGCGATGCGTGCACAAGTGAAGTTGAAGAAGCTTGGAGTACTGCTTATGAATTTTTAGCAAATATATTAATAGCAAAAGAAAAAGAAGCATATTTAAAAGCATAATTTTATATAAAAACTTATATGATTCGACTATGTTTAAAAAATTAAAAAATAATTGGTTATTCTCATCTTTGAGTAAAGAACAATTTGATAAGTTTATTAGTCTTGCTTCTATTGAAAACCACAAAAAAGATAGTGTGGTTTTCTTAGCGGGGGAAAATAGTGAATATTTATATCTAATTCTTCAAGGAGAAGTAAATATTCACAAGCATGATGACAATGCAAATAGTATTACCATTGGAATTTTTAAAGAAAATGATTTCGTTGGTGAGGCTGCTTCTTTACTTCATATACCTTTCCCTTCTACTGCTAGTTTTATAAGTGATGGAAAAATTATGAAGATAAAAACAATAGATTTTGAAGAAAACTTTATGAGTGATATTACTATTTCAAATTTTATAGTAATTTCTTTATTAAAAAAGATACAATTATTACAACAAAATATTCATCTAAATATTCACCTTACAGCAAAAGATAAAATAATAAATTTTTATTTGAAGAATATTAACCTACAAAAAAATATAAAACAATATGAAATTGCAAATATTCTTTCTATGGCTCCTGAAACTTTTTCTAGAAACTTAAAACTTTTAGTAAAAGAAAAAAAGCTAAAAAAATTACAAAATAATAATTATGAAGTAATTTCTTCATAATTATTAAACTTTTGCTATAAACATTCTATTCCCAAAAGTATTAATCACTAATCCCAAAAGAATTATCAAAGAAGCTATTATTTTGTATATTCCTATTTCCTCATTAAATAAAACAAAAGAACCTAAAAGTCCAAAAATTGGAATAAGTAAACTCAAAGGTGAAACCACTGATACAGGATATTTAGTCAACAATGAATTCCACACCCAATAACCAAGTATAGTAGTTGGATAGACTTGAAAAACTATAGAAATCATTGCATTAGTATCAATATTATCAAAGAAATTAATAAACACAATATCTCCTTGCATAAAATATGCTAAAAGAAATAGTGGAATAGGTGGAAATAGTGTTGACCAAATTAGAAAAGAAAAAACATCTTTTGTATTTGCTTTTTTAATTATAATGTTTAATATTGCCCAAGAAACTGCTGATAATATTACAAACATCATTCCTAAAATAGTTACTGTTCCATCTGTTACTAAAAAAACAAGTAGTATCCCACTTAATGCTAAAACAAAACCAATTTTATTATAAATATCTATTTTCTCTTTCAAAATTATATAAGATAAAATCACAGTAAAAAATACACCTAATTGTAAAACAATTGATGCAACACCTGCTGATATTCCAAAATGCATTCCAACATAGAGTATTCCCCATAATCCAACACCAAAAAATAATCCATATGAAACTATATAGATAAACTTTACATCAGGTTTTTTTATAAAAAATACAAGAGGTATTGCACAAAGAAAGAATCTTAAACCTGCAAGCATAAAAGGATCAAGCGAAGTTAAACCTAATTTTATAAAAGAAAAGTTTACTCCCCACATAAATGTAATCAAAATTGCTATTATAAAATCTCTATTTGTCATGTGTTTTCCTTTTTTTTGATAATAATATCAAGTAGAGAAAGTTTTTACCTTACAAAAAATGCTTAATTTAATATCATTTTGTGCTATTTAAAAACACAATTAGTGCTATAATAACTAAAACTACTAATAAAGCATAAGAATGAAAAGAAAAGACACATCTTTAAATCATAGTAAAATTGCAAATGAAATGATGAATTATATAAATACATATATTGATACAGATATAAATATCACACAAATGGCAGAAGAATTTAACATCAGTAAGTTTCATTTTCAACGTATATTCAAAGAACAAATGGGTGAGAATATATATGAATGTATTAAATCAATCAGATTACAAAAAGCATCAAATTTATTAATAACAAATCAATCTTCAACAATTAGCAAAATTGCCTCTTTATGTGGATATAGCTCTCAAACTTCATTTTTACGGGCTTTTAAGCAGCGTTTCGAACAAACACCTAAACAATGGAGACAGGGTGGTTATAAAGAATACTCAAACAATATTTTAAATATCTATTCAAGTGTTTCATTAATTGATAAATATTATATTAATATTGAACCTCAAATTGTCAAAATTGAAAAAAGAATTGCATATTATATTAGAGAAAAAGGTCATGGAAATGATTCACGAAAAAATTGGCAAAAATTAAAAGCTTGGGTTTATACAAATGATATTCAAAACTACTTTCAACTCGGAATTTACCATGATAATCCAATTATTACAAAGCCACAAGATTGTCATTATGTATCGGCTATTGTTGTAAAAGTTGAGGATGTGTTACCAAATACAAATTTGCCATATTTTAATCTATATGCTGGTTTATGTGCAAAGTTCCCATTTAATGGAAAATATGAAGATATTTTAAAACTAATACAATGGGTATATCACTTTTGGTTACCAAATAGTGGATATGAAGCTACAACTATACCATCATATATTAGATTTGAAAAGAATGATTTTTTTGATGATAGTGGAGAGTTTGTAGCTGATTTTTATATACCAATTGCATTTTCTTAAATAGTTTCATTTTCATTAAAAATAACTACTTTATTTCGACCAGTATCCTTTGCTTTATATAGTGCAATATCTGCTCTTTTTAATATACTATGAACATCTTTATCAATATTTTCATCAAATACTGCAATTCCAATACTAACTGTAAAATTAATCAAAATATTTTCTTTTATTTTAATTTGAAGATTTTCAACTGCTTTTCTAATTTTTTCTGAAGTCTTATATGCACCATTTATTGATGTATTTGGGAAAACAATTGCAAATTCTTCTCCTCCTATTCTTGTAATAACATCACTCTGTCTTAAAAGGCACAATAAATTATCTGCAAGTTTCTTTAAAACTTCATCTCCTATATCATGACCATAATTATCATTAATATTTTTAAATTTATCTATATCTAACATAATTAGACAAAGAGACTCTTTTGCTCTAATAGTTAAAGACATTAATTCATCTATAACACTTTCAAAATAACGTCTATTATAAAGGTTAGTTAGAGGATCTCTTAAAGTCATTTCTTTTAACTTATTTTTTGAATCTTCAAGTTCTTTTGTTCTATCTTTTACTTTCAATTCTAATGTATTATTTATTTCAGTTAAATGATTTTTATACTTCTTAATTATATTTCCAACTCTTCTTGAAATAAAAATCATAACCAAGAGACTAAAACTTGTAATAAAAAATGAATAGATAACTACTTTGTATATAGTATTATCTAAATTCTTCTTCATTAGTTTTTGTTTATTTTTGATATTTTCAAATATAATACTATTATACATACCTGTACCAATAACCCAATTAGTTCTTTCAAATAATTTAACATAAGAAATTTTATTAGAAGACTCTTTTGTATTTGGATTAATTGTTGCTGAGTATTTTATGTAACTTCCTTTAGTTGTAAAAGCTTTTTTAATAATCTCTTGTATTAATAATCTACCACTAGAGGAAATATCCCATCTGTTTTTGCCAATCAAATCTTTTTTAATATGGGAAATAGTATTTCCTAATTCATCATAAGCAAAAATATAATTATTTTTATCGTATCTAATTATATTTAATAATTCTTGTAAATTATTTTTTACACTTAATTCGATATCTTCTTTATATTTTGCACTACCTATAAAGAGATTTAAAGGAACAAATTTTTTTAAATAACCGATTTTTTCTTTTACTTCTGTTTTCTTCTCTTTATTTATATTTGGTTTATACCATTTCCAAGATGTGAATCCAGCGCTGTTCTTTTCTAAAAATATAAGTAGTTTTTTTATTGCAATTTTTGTACTCTCATCTTTAAAGGTACTAAAATTCGTACCTTCAAGGTATGGTAAATGGGGATGTAAAATAGAAGTGCCGTTATTTGAATAGATAAAATAATATCCAGAAGCATTATTATAAAATCTTTGATTTCTTAATTGTTTGTTTATTTTTAATATTATGTTATTTTTATCATCATTTTTATTTTCACGATATGTATTTTCAATTATATTATAAGCTATATCAACAGTATTTTTAATTTCTTCTTTTTCAGCTTGTATTTTTTGATTATAATCTTTTTCTAAAAAATTTATAATATTTTCTATTCGATTTTTAACGATTTTCATAACTTTTAATTCTTCATCAATCATTAATTGTTGAATTTCTTTTTCATATTGAGATTTAATTTCAGAAATAAAAAGATTTGTAAGAATAATAGATGTTAAAAGAATACCAATAAGAGGTGCAATTACAATAATCTTTTTTATATTTTTCTCAGTTATCATAAAAAACCTTTCTTAAGAACATATATATAAGTATGCCTTATTTTTGATAAAAGAATTAAAAAATAGTATTTACTTATCTTAGAGAATTTATATAATTTATAAGTTGTATCATACAGTCTTCAAAATCTTGCTTGTCATTTGATTTTTTTGAAAGTAGAATCGCTCCTTCTATTGAAGCAATTAAAAAAGTTGCACATTGTAGTGTGTTTATATCTTTATTGATTTGATTTTTCTCTTTTGATTTTTCTAAAATAGAGACAAAAATATCTTTCCATTTTTTTAAAATAGAAGTTAATATATTTTTAAAATCTTCATCTTCACCCAATTGTTCTTGAAGAAGATTTCCTAAAGGACATCCCTCATTTAGATTGAAGCCTTTTGTATCTTGTAATATTGAGATTAAAATATCAATAAGATTTCCATCTTCATTGATTATTGGTTCCCATTTGTTTTTTGTTCTTTGTTCTAGTTTTTCATTAATCATGGCTAAAACCATATTTTTTTTTGATGGGAAATAGTGATACATGGCACCTTTTTTAACTTCAGCTCGATTTAAAATATTTGCTAATGAAGCAGCAGAATATCCTGATGTAAATACTTCTTGGAATGTTGCTTCTATTAATTTTTCTCTTACTGTACTCATGTATCCCTCTTATAATTTTTTGTATTATAGCTAATATAAATTTATTTAATCATTTAATTTTTCTGCTAAGTCAAGTAAAGAATTAGTCGTAAAGGTAGGTTGAATTTCCCATGGATCAAATATCGCTTTAGGAGATCTTTGTATCCAAGCAGAATTCATTCCTGCTGATATCGAACCAGTTACATCAAAAGGATTACTTGAAATTAGCCAAGCTTCATGACTTTTAGCTTCTGCTTGTCTTAAAAAGTAAGCATATGCTCCAGGTGAGGGCTTAAATGTTTTTATATCATCAACGCTTACTACATCTAGAAATAAATCTCTTATTCCTGCATGAACTAATAATTTTTCAACTGCTTCTTTTTTACCATTTGAAAAGGCAAAGATTCTAAAACCTTTTTCTTTTAATCTTTTTAGTGCAATTTTTACATCAGAAAAACTAGGTAGAACAGCATATATTGCCATTAGTTCTTTTTTTTGTTCATCACTTAAATCTACATCGTGGAATTTACAAGTATACTCTAAAGCTTGAGATGTACATACTTCAAAGCCTACATAATTTTGCATATGTCCTCTTCTAAAAGAGTACTCAAGTTGTTTATCTCTCCAAGTTTGAGAAAAAATGTTTGCTTTATTTGGAATGAACTTTTCAAGTAAAACTTGTACGCCATTTGTATCTATTAATGTTCCATATACATCAAAAGCTAAAGTAGTATTCATTATAAACTCCTGTATTTTATTTAATTATTTTGCTGCTTTTATTGCATCAACTACATCTTGTGGTTCACATCTTTTTGTATAATCTTCATCAACGAATGAAAATATAACTTCTTTGTTTTTATTTATTACATAAGTTGCAGGCATTGGGATTTCATAAGAATCTTCACCATTACTAGAAGGAATATCAATACCAAAACTTAAGTAAATAGGTCTTAATTCTTCATCTAATGAAAATACTAATCCATACTCTTTTGCAATGATATTTTCATTATCACTTAATACTTCATATTCTAATTCATTTTTTTCTTTTGTAGTTAAACTAGCATCTGGTGATTGTGGAGAAACTGCTAATAGTTTTGCACCTAAGCTAATAAATTCATCATTTTTTTCTTGTAAAGCTTTTAACTCAAAGTTACAATATGAACACCAAACACCTCTATAAAAACTTACAACTGCAAAGTCATTTTCTTCTAATGTTTCATATAAAGAGACTTCTTTTCCTACTGCATTTGGCAATTTCATATCAGGAGCAATATCTCCAACTTTTAGAGCATTTTTACTAATTGATTGATCCGCTAATTTTTTTGTAGCATTTAACATAATATCTTGTATTTCTTGTGGTGCTTTTGTTTTAAAAGCTTCTTGGTATTTACTTATTTCATCTATTAATCTTGACATTTTATTTCCTTAAAATTTGTTTGAATATTTAAAACCAACTGGTTGGTCTGTTGAAATAGTAACAAGAATCGAAACTTTTGTCAAGGCTTTTTTTGATTCTTGTATTTTTTTAGGGTAGTTTTACTGTTTTTTGGTTTATTTAGTAGTGTTTATATCAGTTTTTTTTTCTGTTGTTTTCTTCTGTTCTTTTATAAGTTCATTTGGTTTCATCGGTATTAAAGGCTTTTTTATTCCAATACTACCAAGAGAGTTAATTCCAGTATTTGAGAATTTACTTTTATTTGTTAAAAGACTATTACTTTTCCCTCCATGCATATCTATTTTCCCAGAATTCTCTCCAGTATATGAATAATTTGCAAAAAGTGATGTAGCTAAAACTGTTGCAATTAGTAAAATTTGTTTCATTTTAATCCTTTTGTTTTAATTGTTATGTGTTAATTATTTATAAGCATTCTCATATAAAATTCATTATTTTCATTTTTTTCTGTTTTTATTGATGTTGAAACAGAGTTCATACCATATCCTAGATTTCCAGATATAGTTGAAAGAACATGCCAATGTTCTAAAGAAAAATCTATATCGATTTCTTTAATATTATTTTCTTTGATTATCTTTTTTATAGTTTTTATAAGATGAATATAATAAAGCTTATTTATCTCTCTTTGAATCATATAATCTTTCATTATATTGATATTATTTATCCAGACTTTTTTTTCTTCATCATTAAGTATTTTATTATTTTTAATCTCTTCTATTTCATCTTCTATATGAAGTTCATATCTTTGTTCTTCTAATTTTATATGCTCTTCTAAATGTAGTTCATGTTTTTTAATTATTTGAGTAATATCTTCATCACTTAAATTATCATGATTTGTTATCATCACTTGAAAATTCTCATTATCTTTATATGTTTTATCAATTGATAATAAGATTTGAGCAGCAGTTTTTAAATAGATATATTTATCTTCTTTTCCATCTTTAAAAAAAACACCATTTTGTGTAATGTCTAGTTTTGGTCCCACATATTTTATTTTTTGCATTATTTCCCACTTTGTTTGCTAATTATACGTTTTGTTAATAATCTTAATGAAATCTCTAATATAAATGATAAAGCAAATCCTCCTGCAATAAAATACCCAACATTTGGAATATGTTTAGAAGTATAATTTAAAGCTAAAATTATTGCGATACTAATAGTAATTATAGCAAAACAAACAAGAATCTTAGAAGCATGTGTTCTTTTGATTTTTAAAAGATGCCCAATATGAACTAAAAGATGAATAAAAAGAATAGAAATAGAACCTACTGCTGCAATTTCACTTAATTTAAAAAATAGAATAAATACTATCAATATTGCTATACTTATTACAAGTCCTTCGCTACTATGCCAAATATTTCTTCTATAAACTTCTGGAAGTTCTCCATTTATTGCCATTTGATAAGTAAAGTTTGTAACAGCATAAAGATTTGCATTTATAGATGATGCAGTTGAAATAAGTGCTGCTATTGCCATAATAGTAAAGCCAATTTCTCCCAAAGATGGTTTTGCAGCTTGTGCTAAAGCATAATCTTGTGCTTTTATTATCTCAGGAAGTGACAAGTTTCCAAAAACAGCAAATGTTACTACGATATAAAGCAACATAACTAAAGATATAGAAATAACCATTGCTTTTAGCATATTTTTTTGAGGGTTTTCTAAATCTTCAGCAGTATTAGTAATAACTCTAAAACCTTCATAAGCAAAAAATGTTAAGGCAATAGAAGAAAAAATATTTAAAATTGGTATTGATTTATCAACTACAAGTAATTGAGGTTGGATATTGAAAAAAACAATTACAGTAAATATTATGATAATTGTAAGTTTTATAAGTACAATTATATTCTCACTTTTAGCAATTATTGAGCTTCCTGCAAGATTAATAAACATAAAAAACAATAAAATTCCAATAGCAAAAATATTCCCCCAAGGACTTAAATCAAAACCAATAAGTACAGCTAAGTATGTTCCAAAAGTTTTTGCAACCATTGCAACAGCAACCATAGCCGAGAGGTAAAAAAGTACAGAAATTGAGCCTGAAAATACACCTTCACCATAACACTGAACTAAATACTCAACAATTCCACCACGACTTGGATATGATGAAGAAAGTTTAGCCAATGAATAGCCACTTAAAAGTGCGATTATTCCACCTATTATAAATGACACCCAAACAAGATTTCCAGCAATTGCACCAGCTTCTCCAAGAAGAACAAAAATACCAGCTCCTACCATAGAACCAATACCTAAAAATACTGCACTCCATAGTCCAAAAGATTTTTTTCTTTGCATTATAATAATCCTTTATAAAAATTATGTATTTATTTTCTTCTCTTTTATATTTTTACTAATTCCATATATTGTAATTATTATCCAAAATATTTCAATAACAAATGAACCAAAATTAAAATGTACACAAAGTGAAATTAAAAGCAAAATTGCACCTACTAAGTTTAATAATTGATATTGTATTGATTTAATTGTATATTTATTTATTTGTAAAAATAAATATGCAATAACTACAAATGCCATTCCTACAAAGCCGATCCAGTGGTAAATATCCATATTCTTCCTTTTTTGTTAAACGGAAGTATATATTTATTTTGATAAATAAGCCATTATTTGGTATTTTACAATATATTAAAATTAGGGACTTTTATGAACGAGTTATTTTTAGGTTTACTTACCTTTTTTACTTCAACAATTGCAGGAGTTGTTGGAATTGGTGGAGGAATGATGTTAATTGCAATTCTTCCAGCTTTTTTACCTCTAAATGCACTTATACCTGTGCATGGACTAACACAAATGTCAAGCAACTTCTCACGTGCAGTTTTTGGATATAAAGATGTTCAATATGAAACTATACCAAAGTTTTTAATAGGTTCTATTTTTGGAATTGCACTTTTTGCATCAATTTTATCTATGATTTCTTTGGAATATGTGCCTTTATTTATTGGATTTTATATTTTATTATCATTATGGTCTGCAAAATTCAATGATAAGATTAAAAAATATGAAAACTACTATTTAGTTGGTTTCTTACAAACAGGTTTATCAATTGTTGTAGGAGCTACGGGTCCACTTACTATGACTTTACTTTTAAAAGATTATAAAGATAAAGACAAAGTAGTTGCAACTGGTGCTGCTTTAATGAGTATTACTCATATTTTAAAAGTATTTGTTTTTATGTATTTTGGTTTTGTATTTTTTGATTATATTGGAATTATTGTTGCTATGATTATTGGAGCAGTTGCTGGATCTTATACTGGAACAAAACTAAGAGATAAAATAGATGGTAAAAAGTTTTTAATGCTTTTAAAAGTGTTACTTTCAGCACTTGCTATTAAAGTAATTATTGGCGTATTTCTTTGAAAAAAACTTTTTTTACTAGAATAACTACATCAAAAGAATCACTACTTTATGTGATGTCTATTTCAATGGTGATTTCATTTTCAGCTTGGATGAGTTTACTAAATAACTTTACTATTGAAGTAGCTTCATTTACTGGAAGTCAAATAGGAATATTACAAAGTCTAAGAGAAATACCTGGATTTTTAGCTTTTACAGTTATTTTAGTTTTAGCTCTTATTGCTCAACAACGATTGGTTTATATTTCTATGTTATTACTAGGACTTGGTACAGCTTTAACAGGATTTTTCCCTACGGCTTTTGGCTTATATATGACAACTATTATTATGTCTTTGGGTTTTCATTATTTAGAAACATTAAATCAATCTTTGAGTTTACAATGGTTAGAGAAGAAAAAAGCTCCTATAATTTTAGGAAAAATATCAGCTATTAAATCATTTACAGGGCTTAGTGTATTTATTTTGATATATATTCTAATGAATTATTTAGCAGTAGAATATAAATATGTATATTTAATCTTTGGTGGAATTAGTGCATTTTTAGCCATTGTTTCGTGGTTTGCTTTTACTCATTTTAAAGAAGCAGTTATTCAAGATAGAAAAATAAGATTGAAAAAAGAGTATTGGTTATTTTATGTTTTAACTTTTTTTGCAGGTGCAAGAAGACAAATCTTTGTTGTATTTGCAGGATTCTTACTTGTAGAAAAGTTTGGTGTTGATATTCATAATATGATTATCTTGCTTTTTATAAACTCAATTTTAAATATGTATTTAGCTCCTAAAATCGGTAAATTTATTTCAGTTTTTGGTGAAAGAGTTAGCTTAAGATATGAATATATTGGTTTAGTTATTGTTTTTATATCTTATGCTTTTGTCCAAAATCTATATATTGCATTTGCTCTTTATATTGTCGATCATCTTTTATTTGCAATGGCAATTGCTCTTAAAACATATTTCCAAAAAATAGCAGATCCAAAAGATATTGCAAGTGCTAGTGCAGTTTCATTTACAATAAATCATATAGCAGCAGTATTTTTACCTGTATTATTAGGTTTAGTTTGGATGTATTCTAACTCGCTTGTATTTATAATTGGTGGATTAATTGCAATTATTTCTATAGTTTTATCTTTTTTAATTCCACGAAATCCTGTAAGAGGATATGAAACTACTTTAATTAAAAAACTTAGCGAATAAACTTACATAAAATAGTGTAAAACAACTATTATAAACAGTGAAGACATAAGTGTTTGCACTGTTATAATAGAAGACATTAATCCAATATTTCCACCTAATTGACGAGCTAAAATAAAAGCACTAGGAGCTGTTGGCATAACTGCAAAAATAAGTAAAACTATAATCGTTTGAGAATCCAAATCAAAATATTTAGCAACTGCATACATAACAATAGGCATTAATAAAAACTTTGCAAATGAAGATATAACTATATCTTTTTTAGAAGATTTAATCTCTCTTAAAACTAATCCAAAACCAATTGATAAAAGTCCCAAAGGAAGTGCTGCTTGTCCTAGTATTTGAATAGTATTTTGAATAATTATAGGAAATTCAAATCCTATAAAATTAATACTTCCTCCAATAACACATCCAATAATTAAAGGGTTTTTAACTATTGATTTAAGAAGATAAATAAAAGTTAATTTATTTTCACTAATATACAAGGCAAAAACACTAATACATAAAATATTTATAAAAGGTATTACAAAAGTAAGTAAAATAGCAGCTAAAACAATACCATTATCACCTAAAACAGCATCTGCAAGAGCTAAAAAAACATAAGTATTAAATCTTATTCCACCTTGAACAATTGAAGTAAAAGAAGATTCTTCAGAGTTAAAAAGATTATTAAACACAACTAATATAAGTAAAACAATAAATATTGCAATCAAAGCAGTTAATATATAATCAATACTATTTAATGAATCCAATGATGCAGTTGATAACTTATATATTAATAATGAAGGCATTAAAATATAATATGTTAGTTTATCGGCATTTGGCCAAAACTCATAAGATGGAAATTTTATTCTTTTAAAGAAATAACCAATCATTATTAAAGAAAAAATAGGAATAAGTGCTGTAAATATATGGATCATTTGAATACTTTGTAATTTTTTTGGATTTTAAAATTTTTGGAAATTTTGTTATTGATTAAAAAGATAATAGGATATTAAAAATATCCTATTATCTTATGATGTTTATATACAAAAGTTTTTACTATTTGGAAAAAATCTATAAATATAGAGTTTATTTCTTCTATCATATTTTTTTGTATATTTGAATTTGATAAAGTAGCCATAATAAGTCCTTTTCTTTTTTTGACAATTATAATTAATTTTATCCAAAATGTAAAGTAATTTCTAAAAATCATATATATTTCATCTCTTTATGATAAACTTTATAAAATAAAGGAGTTTTTCTAATTAAATGATAAATTATAATATTGATTTAAGAAATGAGAATAAATTACTTTTTATTATTAGGTATGCTCTTCCTATATTTATTTTAATAATCTCAATATTTGCTACAATATTTTTATATACTCAAAATAAGTCAGATTTTGAGAAAATTAAAAATGATATTGAAGAAAAATTTATCTATAATAAAAAATTAATTATTAAAGAACAAGTTGAAAATATTTACTCCCAAATTGTTACAAAACAAACAACTACAGAAAAAAATTTAAAAAAATTTCTTTCAGAAAAAGTCTATGAAGCTCATTCAATAACATTAAGTATCTATAATGAATACAAAGATATATATACAAAAGATGAAATAACAAATATTCTAAGAACAGTACTTAAAGGATTTCGATTTAATGATAGTAGAGGTTATTTCTTTATTTCAGATAAACAAGGTGTTAATATTATTCATACTTTAATTCCTAGTTCTGAAGGGATAAATTTTTTAAATTATAAGAATAGTAAGGGCGAGTATTCTATTAAAAAAGCATTAAAATTATTAGAAAATAATGATGAAGTGTATGATACTTGGTATTGGCAAAAATATAAAAATAGTCCTAAAGAATATAAAAAAATAGGTTTAAGAAAAAATATTTATGAACTTGGGTGGTATATTGGCACAGGAGAGTATGTAGATGATTTTACAGCAACGGTTAAAAAGAATATTTTAGAAGAACTTAATATAAGAAAATTTAAAAATATAAATAAATATTTTATAATAGTTGATGAGAACAATAAATATATCAAACATAAAAACAGTAATTTTATAGGAAAGAGTGTATTTGAAATTATTAAGAAATATAATGCAAATATAAATATAAAAGATATAAGAACTATTTCAAAAAATGGAGGTTATATAAATATAAAGTTTCCTAAAATAAATACATCAATACCAAAAGAAAAGATAATTTATACAAAATTAATACCCAAATGGGATTGGATAATTTCTACAGGTTTTTATATGAATGATATTCAAGTTTTAATTGATAATGAAAAAGAAAAATTAAGTATAAAATATGATAATGATTTAAAAATCTTATATTTAATTTCTTTTATTGTTACGGTATCTTTATTATTAATATCTTTTTTAATTTCTAAACTCATTGAAAAAAGATTTAATGAATATAAAATAAGTATAGATCAACATATTAAAAAAAATGAGAAACAATATGAGTTGCTTTCTCAAAAGTCAAAATTAGCAGCAATGGGTGAAATGATTGGAAATATTGCGCATCAATGGAGACAACCACTATCTATAATAACTACTGCTTCATCTGGGGTAAAAATACAAAAAGAAATGAACTGCCTTACAGATAAAACTCTTTTTGATTCTATGGATACTATTAGTACCACTGCAGAACATTTATCTAATACAATTGATGATTTTAAAGATTTTTTTAAACCTGACAAGGAAAAAACAATATTTATGCTTGATAAACCAATTGAAAAAACATTTAAACTTTTAGCTGCCCAATTAAATACTAATGATGTTATTTTTATAAAAGATATTGAAACTTTAAAAGTTGAAGGATATGAAAGAGAATTAATTCAAGTTTTATTAAATATTATAAATAATTCACTTGATGCTTTTTGTGAGGATAGCACGTATAAATATGTATTTATAAATGTTTATAGAGAAAATGGAAATGTTATTATTAAAATAAAAGATAATGCAGGAGGGATTAAAGATGATTTAATAAAAAGAATCTTTGAACCTTATTTTACAACTAAACATAAATCACAAGGTACTGGACTTGGACTTTATATTTCACAAGAGATAATTTCAAGACATATGAATGGAATAATTGAAGTACAAAATAATAAATTCACTTATAAAAATAAACAATATACAGGTGCTTTATTCAAGATTATTTTGCCACTTCCAGAAAAAAATTGAATTAAAAATTATATTTTTTTATAAAACACACTTTTAATACTCTTTTGAATGCTAAAATTTTTCTAAATAAAAGGAGAAAAATGTTAGCTGAAATAAATACATTTCTAAATAATCTTATTTGGGGAAATATTTTAATATATTTACTTCCTGCATTAGGAATATTTTTTACAATAACTTCAAGGTTTGTTCAATTTAGATATTTTTTTAAAATGTTTAATATTTTAAGAGATACTTCTCATGAAAAAGAGGGTCATATTAGTTCTTTCCAAGCATTGATGTTAAGCGTTGCTGGAAGAGTTGGTGGTGGAAATATCGCAGGTGTTGCTGTTGCTATTACTCTTGGTGGTCCAGGTGCTGTTTTTTGGATGTGGATTATTGGTTTAATTGGTATGAGTACAAGTTTCTTTGAGTGTTCTTTAGCCCAATTATATAAAGAAAAAGATGGTCTAGACTCAGGTGTATATAGAGGAGGACCTGCTTATTATGTTACTAAAGCTTTAGGACAAAGATGGTTAGGGATTGTTATTTCTATTCTTTTAATGATTACTTTTGGTTTCGCATTTAATGCAACTCAATCTTTTATTATTTCTACTTCATTTGAATCATCATTTGATATTCCTGTATGGATTACAGGTTTAGTAATCACAGTAATATTTGGATTTGCTATTTTCGGTGGAATTAAACGAATTTCTAAGTTCTCTGAAGTTATTGTACCTGTTATGGCTGTTGGTTATTTATTAATTGCAATTGTTGTTATTGCTTTAAATATAGAAAAAATTCCTGATTTAATTACAATGATTGTAACAGAAGCATTTAATCCAAGCTCTGCTATTGGTGGTGGTATTGGTGCTGTTATTTTACAAGGTGCAAAAAGAGGTATGTTCTCAAATGAAGCAGGATTAGGTTCAGCACCAAACGTTGCAGCTGTTGCTTATGTAGCTCATCCTGTTCAACAAGGTATTGTTCAATCTTTTTCAGTATTTATTGATACTATTATTTTATGTTCTTGTACAGCTTTTATCATTCTTTTATCAGGTGTTTATACTCCAGGTGTACAAGGTGTTGAGGGTGTATTATTAACTCAAAATGCATTAGTTGCACAAGTTGGACCTTATGGTGGATATTTTGTAACAATTGCATTATTCTTATTTGGTTTTTCTTCAATGTTATACAACTATTATCTTGCAGAAAATAGTCTTAACTTTGTAAGTAAGGGAAATAAAACTTTCTTTACAGCTTTTAAAATCTTATGTATTGCCTTAATTGTTTGGGGATCATTTCAAGATTTAGCATCAATTTTCTCATTTGCTGATTTAACAATGGGATTATTAGCTGTTATTAACTTAGTTGTAATTGCAATTTTATATAAACCTGTATTACGATTAATCAAAGGTTATGATAGACAATTAAAAGAGGGTAAAAAACCTGTTTTAAGATATAAAGATTATACAGAATTCAAAATTGATAAAGATACATGGAAAGAAATTGTAAATAATATCAATGATAAAAAAGCCAAAGTTTAATACCTAAGATAAAATTATTATGAAAACTAGCTATAAAAGTTTATTATCAGCTAGTTTTCAAGTAAAATAGGAGAATATATCTTTCCCAAATTTAATATAGGTCTAAATATGTTTAATAAAGAAGGAATACCTTTTTTTACTATAATGATTCCTTTTTTAAGTATAATTTTTGTTACTTTTTTTGCAACTTCATATTATTTAAAATTATCTAACGAAAATTTTGAAGTTGATTTAAAAGAGTATAAAATAAATTATGTTTTAAAAAGAAATGATATCTCACTTAATAAAATAATAGAAGAAAAAAAGAAAGAACATATCTTACGACAAAATAAATATAAAGATTTTATGATAGTCTTGACTAGTTCAATCATAATATTTATAGCACTTTTCTCATATTTAATGACTTCAATTATTAACGATGTAATTAAAAAATACAAACTACAAGTAAAAAATGAAGAAATAAAACTACAAACACTAAATAAAACCCTAGCTTCTAAAGTAGAAATAGGAATAAAAGAAGCAAAGAAAAAAGATAAAGCAATATTAGAACAATCAAAACTAGCTAGAATGGGTGTTATGATTTCAATGATTGCACACCAATGGCGACAACCATTAACCGAGCTTTCAGGTATTTTAATGGAGTTAGAAACTGCAACAAGATTCAAAAAAGTAAATGATGAACATATATTAAATTCAATAGAAAAAAGTGATAAAACAATCGAATTTATGTCAAATACTATTGATGATTTTAGAAATTTTTATAAACCTGATAAGAAGAAAGAAAATTTTAATATTTTACAGTCTTGCCAAAAAGCAGTAAACCTAATCAACGCATCATTAGCTGATAGTTTAGTCGAACTTAGTATAAATGTAAAAAAAGATAAAAATATTTATGGATACCCAAGAGAATTTTCACAAGTAATACTAAATCTAATTTCAAATGCAAAAGATATATTAGAAGAAAAAAGTATTAAAAACCCAAAAATAGAACTATCAATTTCCTCAAAAGGAATGCTAAGCATCATCAAAGTAAAAGATAATGCAGGTGGAATAAAAGAAGAAAACCTAGATTTAATCTTTGATCCATACTTTAGTACAAAAGACTCAACAAAAGGCACAGGTCTTGGGCTTTATATCTCAAAACTAATAATTGAGCGAAATATGGGCGGAGAATTAAGCGTTTATAATGATAAAGACGGTGCAGTATTTCAAATTGTGATATTAGGATGACATAATGACAAAAAACCAAATGGAAGAATTAAAACAAATACCTATTCTTTGTGTAGAAGATGAAGATGGAATAAGAGAAGTTATAGTTGAAACTTTAAAATACTATTTTGATAATGTTTATGAAGCAAAAGATGGAAATGAAGCTTATGAAATGTATTTGGAATATAAACCTAAGATTATTCTTTCAGATATACAAATGAAAAATTGTGATGGTATTTCATTTGTTAAAAAAATTAGAGAAAATGATAATAAAACTACAATTATTATGATTACAGCATATTCAAATGAAGAGTATTTAATGGAATTGATAAATCTAAATATTAATCATTTTATTCTAAAACCATTAAACTTAAAAAAACTAAATGAAGCTTTACTAAAATATCTAGATAAGCCAATAAAAACAATTGTTTTATATGAAGATTTACTATTAGATTTAGAAAAAAGAGAACTTATTTATAAAAATGATGAGGTAATATTTTTAAGAAAAAGAGAGAAAGATTTTTTAGAACTTTTATTTGAGCGAAAAAGTGGAATACTAACTTATTCTCAAATAGAAGAAGAACTTTGGATTGATAAAGAGATGACTTCTCACGCTTTAAAATCATTTATAAAAGATTTACGATATAAATTGCCAATAAATATCATAAAAAATGTTCCACAAGAAGGATATACTCTATTATCAAAAGATTAAAGCACACTTTTTATATACTTTGATTTAATAAGATTTTAGTACAAAAAATAAAGGCTAAATAATGGAAGAAGAATACAGAATAGAAAAAGATTTTTTAGGTGAAAAAAAAATACAAAAAGACGCGTATTATGGAATTCAAACATTAAGAGCATTAGAGAACTTTGATATTACTCATACGAGTATATGTCTTTTTCCTAATTTTATTAAATCATTAGCAAAAGTCAAAAAAGCTTGTGCTTTAACAAACTATGAACTAGGTGATTTAACAGATAAACAAAGAGATGCAATTATTCAAGCTTGTAATGAAATAATTGATGGAAAATTTCATGACCAATTTATAATTGATCCTATTCAAGGTGGAGCTGGAACTTCTACAAATATGAATGCAAATGAAGTAATAGCAAACCGTGCTTTAGAAATTCTAGGTGAAAGCAGAAGCTCATACGATATTATCCATCCAAATAATCATATAAATATGAGCCAATCTACAAATGATGTTTATCCAACTGCTATTAAACTAACTCTTCATGAATTAATCTATAAACTAAAAGATTCTCTTAGATGTTTAAGAGATACCTTTGATGATAAAGCAATTGAGTTTAAAGATGTTTTAAAAATGGGAAGAACACAACTTCAAGATGCTGTTCCTATGACTTTGGGTCAAGAGTTTAAAACTTACGCAGTTATGATTGATGAAGATATTTTTAGATTAAGAGATACTCAAGCACTTTTAAAAGAAGTAAACCTAGGTGCAACAGCAATTGGAACGGGAATCAATACAAAAGATACTTATCAAAGAAAAGTAATTAGTAATCTAAGAGCTGTAACAGGAGTTGATTATATAAGTTCAGGAGATTTAATAGAAGCTACACAAGATACAGGGGCTTTTGTACATATTTCAGGAATTTTAAAAAGAGTTGCAATTAAAATATCAAAAATTTGTAATGATTTAAGACTTTTAAGTTCTGGACCACGTGCAGGATTTAATGAAATAAATTTACCAAAAATGCAACCAGGTTCTTCAATAATGCCAGGAAAAGTAAACCCAGTTATTCCAGAAGTTGTAAATCAAGTAGCTTTTGAAGTAATTGGTGCTGATGTTACTATTTCTATGGCTTGTGAAGGAGGGCAATTACAATTAAATGTATTTGAACCTTTAGTTGCTTATAAACTATTTACATCAATTAATATGATGAGAAGATCATTTTATACACTTGGTGAAAAATGTATAAAAGGAATCACTGCAAATGAAGATGTTTGTATGGAAAATATTTTAAACTCTGTTACTATTGTAACTTCATTAAATCCAATCTTAGGATATGAAAAATGTTCAGCAATTGCAAAAGAAGCATTAGCAACAAATAGAAGAGTATATGACATAGTTTTAGAGCAAGAATTAATTCCAAAAGATGAACTAGATCAGCTTCTTCTTCCAAAAAATATGGTACATAATTACAAAGGAACACTATGAATGTAACAATTATCAATACAGGTGGAACATTTAACAAAAGATATAATCCAATAAAAGGACAACTAGAAGTTCCTATCGATAATATCGCATTAGACAAGATAATTGCATCTTGTCATAATGTAGATTTTGAAATAAAAAATATAGTTTCAAAAGATAGCTTGGATATGGATGATAATGATAGACAAATTATTACAGATGTAGTAAATCAAACATCGAATGATAAAATTATTATAATTCATGGAACAGATACTGTTGATTTAACATCAGCATTTTTAAGAAAAGAAGTTACAAATAAAAAGATAGTATTTACAGGTGCAATGGTTCCTATGAGTATTGATGAAGCAGAAGCTACAATGAATTTTTCACAAGCTTTAGGATTTTTAAGTGCAGATATTAAAAACGGAATATATCTTGCAATGCACGGTGTTGTTGTTGATGCTTCAAAATTAGTGAAAAATAGAAAAGAAGGTAAGTTTGTAATTAAAGATTAATATTCTTCTTTAAAATACTCCTAACAAAAGTTTAGATAAAATGGCGAAAAAATATAAATAGGAAATATAAAATGGCAATTTATACATGTGGACATACAACTCCTGATTCAGATTCTATCTGTTCAGCGATTTCATTAGGATATTTATTAAATAAAATAGGACGTGAAGCAATTCCTGCGAGACAAGGTCCTGTTTCTCCAGAAACACAATTTATTTTAGATAGATTTGGATTTGAAGCACCATTATTAAAAACTGAATTTGCAGGTGAAGAATTATTCATAACTGATTATTCAGATAAAGATTTAGCTCCTGCTGATGTTGATAAAGCAACTATTGTTGGAATTGTTGATCATCATAAATTAGGTGACCTTACAACTTCAACACCATTAGAATGTTGGATTAGACCAGTTGGTTGTACAAATACAATTGTAAAAGAGATGTATGATCATCACGGTGTTGAAATTCCAGCTAATATTGCAGGAATTATGATGTGTGCAATTTTATCTGATACAGTTATTTTCAAATCACCAACTTGTACTGAAATTGATATTAAAGCAGTTAGAGAATTATCACAAATTTGTGGTGTTGAAGATTTTGGAGCATTAGGAATGGAAATGTTCAAAGTTAAATCAGCAGTAGTTGGTGTACCTGTTAGAGATTTAATTTTAAGAGATTATAAACCATTTGATATGCACGGAAATGCAGTTGGAATTGGACAATTAGAAGTAATTGATTTAAGTATTTTTGATAGTATCAAAGATGAATTACAAGCAGATTTAGAAAAATTAAGAGTAGAAAAAAATCTTCATACTGCATGCTTAATTTTAACAGATATTATGAAAGAAGGTTCAGAAATTTTAGTATCTTCTCAAGATGCAACAGTTTTTGAAAAAGCTTTTGATATTAAATTAGTAGATGGAAAAGTTTGGTTAGACGGATGTCTTTCAAGAAAAAAACAAATTATACCTTTCTTAGAACCTGCATTCGCATAAATACTTATAAATAATGCAAAGCCTATTTTAGGCTTTGTACTTATGAAAACCTCATTTTTATCTTAATAAATATTAAAATCTTTATAAAGACTAAATATTTATTTAATCTAAGCTCTAAAATCTACAAATAAGCCCAAAATAGATAAAATCCAATTAATATAATTAAATAGGTGAATAACTTTTTAGTAAATTCATGGGAAATAGGTGAAAATCCAATACTGCCCCCGCAACGGTAATTTGTGTAAAACACAATAAGTCCGGAGACCGACCTTTTTAATTTTCGATACAAATCAGGCGGGGTGTTCTGAAAGTAAGAGATGGTTTATTCTTTACTTACATTATTTTACCCTAATTGACTTTTGTATTAATTTTCATTAATAGGAAGTTTTATGTTATCGCTCAAGCATTTTTTGATGTTTTATATTATGTTTATTTTTACAATAAATATATTCGCCCAAGAAAATAGCAAATCTATTTTTAGTGTTGTTTCCAATAGGTCAGCTGCTAGTTTAAATGCTGGTGCAAATTATTATTTGAAAGATTCAAAGGATAAAATCTCTATTCGTTCTGTTTCTCAGATTTTAAATATGAGTAATAGTGAAATTCAAGAAGAGATTAATAAAGCGGATATTGTTTTATATACAGCGGTTTTTGGAGATGTGGTTGAAAAATTATTATCAAAAAATTATGATGATGTTAAAACTGTAGTTTCTATTCAAGGTGATAGAAGATTAATAGCTTTAAACAAAGATATATCAAAAGCAAACTATACTTCACTTCCTTCAAAACTATTAGAAAAAGATAAAGAAATATCTTCTTACCAAGAGTTATTAAACTTAAAACAAAAAGAGTTTAAAAACTATTCATACTATTTACAAGCAAGAGCTTATTGGGATAACAGAGGTAGTCAAAATATTTCAAATCTTTTTTCTTTTCTATCAAATAGTACGCTGGATAAAAGTAAATGGTCAAAAGTATTAGAACTAAAACCTGTACGATATTTCTTAAATGCAAATGCTTCTAAGACTTATGAAAGTATTGATGAGCTAAAAAAAGATTTAAAAGATGATACAAATGTAATATTTATTTTAGATAATGATAGAGCAGATAATTCAAGTGATTGGAAAATTCATGAAGAAATTTATAAACAATCAAAATTACAAGTAGTATCAATATTAAGTTCATGGGGAAAGCCTAGTTTTCAAGCAGTTCATAGTTTAGAAGTATTAACAAAAAGTTTTTCTTCAAAACAAGCTTTTTCAATTATTTCTTTGCAAGATTTTGTAATAGGTGGTGGAGAGTCAAGACAAGATGTTACTAAGAGTTTAGAGAACTTAAATGTTCCAGTTTTAAAAGCCTTAAGAGTTCTTGATACAAATGCTTTAGCTTATTCTTTATCATCGCAAGGATTACCTGTAAATTCTGTTCATTATCGTATTTCAATGCCTGAACTTCAAGGTATTGGGCAAGTTTATATTTTGGCTATGAATAATGATTCTTCACATGATTTAAAAACAGGTGCATTAATCATTGATACAAAATTAATGAAAGATGAAATCAAAAATATTATCAAGAAGTCAAAAGCGTGGATGAATTTAAAAACAAAAGAAAACAAAGATAAAAAAATTGCAATAATTTATTATAATCACCCTCCAGGAAGACATAATATTGGTGCCGATAATTTAAACGTACCTGCATCTTTATTTAAAATTTTAAATGAATTAAGTTCAAAAGGTTATAACGTAGGTGAACTACCAAATTCTAGTGAAGAGTTATTAGACCTTTTGCAAGAAAAAGGTGTAAATTTACCAAATGATAAAAAAGCTTTAAAGCAGTTAAGCAAAAAAGTTCCAACAGTAAAACTTGAAGATTATGAAGCATATTTAAAAACACTTCCTTTAGATATTCAAGCTGAAATGAAATTTGGACCATTAGCAGCATTAGATTCTAAAATTGTTAATTTTTTAGATGAAGAGATAAAAGGCGTTAAAGCTTCAAACAAAGTTTCATCATACAAAGCTATAAAAGATTATATGCATAAAACTATTGCAAATTTACATCACGCTTTAGATGGTGTTAGAAGTAAAAGTAGACAAAGATCAATTAATTTATTAAAACAACTAGAAGATGAATATGAAAAAATTTTAAAATTAAGTCAAGATGAAAAAGAGTTTAATTATAAAAATTCAAGTGCATTAAAAAATGCAATAATCAAAATGGAAATAGAAGGTTTAAGAGGTTGGGGTGAAGCTCCTGGTGTTGTTATGGTTTGGGATAATGAACTTCTTATTCCTTCAGTAACTTTTGGAAATGTGATTTTAGCACCACAACCACCACGAGGTTGGGAATTAAATGAAGAACTTCTTCATGCAAACTTATCTTTTCCACCAACACATCAATACTTGGCATTTTATTATTATATGAAAGATAAGTTTAAAGCTGATGGTATTATTCATGTAGGAAGACACTCAACTTATGAATTTTTACCTAGAAAAAGTGTTGGTTTAAGTGCTAGTGATTATCCATCAATTATTATTGAAGGAATACCTAGTATTTATCCATATATTGTAGATGGAGTAGGTGAGGGAATTCAAGCAAAAAGAAGAGGTCAGGCTATCATAATTGACCATTTAACGCCACCTTTGGCTACAACTAAACTTTATGATAACTTATTAGAATTAAGACAATTAATCGAAAGTGCAGAAGCAGCAAGCGATGATAATATTAGAAAAAATGCAATTAATAAAATCAAAATCTCAATTGATGAAATGAACTTAAGAGATGAATTAATTGCAAGTATGGATGAAGAATTAAAAGTACGTGGTATTGGTTTTGATGAGGTTGATGATGAGTTTTTACTTCATGAAGTAGGGCATTATTTAACACATTTACAAGAAGAGTTTATGCCTTTAGGACTTCATACTTTTGGACAAAACTGGACTAGTGAAGCTGTTGATACGATGATTGAATCAATGAGCAAAGATTCTGTAGTTTCGCAAGAAACAAAACAAAACTTAATTATTTCACCTAAAAAAGAATTAGAATCGCTAGTAAATGCTTTAAATGGCGGATATGTAAATGCAGGAAAAGGAAATGACCCAATTAGAACAGCTTCAGCACTTCCAACTGGACGAAATTTTTATGCTTTAGATGGTAGTTTAATTCCTTCTACAATTGGTTATGAAATGGGTGTAAAATTAGCTCAGAATATTAGAGAAAAGAAAGAAAAAAACTCACATAAAAAAGAAGCTGTAATCCTTTGGGCTTCTGATACTGTAAGAGATGAAGGTGCTATGGTTGCTTTTGGTCTTGATTTATTAGGAGTAAAACCCATTTGGAATAGTAGAGGAATTTTAAAAGGTTTAGAAAAACTTCCTTTAGATGAAAAAAGAACAAGAAGAATTGATGTAGTTTTTACATCTTCTGGATTATTTAGAGATTTATATGGCGCTCAATTGGCACTATTAAACAAAGCTGTATTAATGGCAATTGATTCTTCATACAATGTGATAATCAATAAATATCCTGCCTTAACTTTATCAATTGAAAGTGCTTTATCAAGTTTAGGAGAGTTAAAAGTTGGGGGAAGTGAGAGTTTAGAAGTTAATGCAGTTGCATCAAACTGGGTTAAAGAAGCAAGAGAAATATTAAAAAACAATCCACATATAAACTTAGAAGAGTTGGGTAAAAGAGCATCTTATAGAGTTTTTGCGACTGCTCCTGGCTCTTACGGTGCTGGAATAAATAGATTAGTTGAACGCTCTTCTTCTTGGAATGATAGAAAAGAGTTAGGTGATGTATTTATCAAAAGAGTTGGATATGCTTATACACAAGATTTAGAAGGTCATATTGCAACAGATAGTTATAAAAGACAATTAAAAAATGTTGAAAATACATATTTAGGACGAGCTAGTAATTTATATGGTTTAATTGATAACAATGATACTTTTGACTATTTAGGCGGTTTAAATTTAGCCATTGAAACAGTTACAGGAAAACAACCAAACTCTTTTGTAATAGATAATTCAAATGCAAAAGATGTAAAAATCCAATCACTACAAACTGCACTTTTAGGTGAGTTAAGAGGAAGATTTTTAAATCCTCAATGGATTAAACCTTTGATGAATGAAGGTTATAGTGGTGCTAGGACTATGGGAAGTGAATTTATAGAGTATCTTTGGGGATGGCAAGTTACTAGTCCTGAAATTATAACTAATTGGGTTTGGGAAGATGTAAAAGCTGTTTATATTGATGATAAATTAGATTTAGGTTTAGATGAGTTTTTATCTTCAAATCATCAAGTTCAAGTGCAAACAAATATTTTAGCTGTAATGCTTGTTGCAATACAAAAAGATTTTTGGAAAGCAGATGAACAAACACAAGAGCAATTAGCAAAAGCATTTGCACAAAATATTATAAAATATGGAATTCCAGGAAGTGGACACACTCATGCAAATCATCCTATTTATGATTTTGTAAAAACTAAGATTGATAAAGAAACAGCTTCAAAACTAGAAAAAGTTTTAAGCCAATCTAGACTTGATAAAGTAGCTAAAAAAACTACACCTAATACTATTCAAGAGATTAAAATAGAAGAAAAAACACAAAAAATAACACAAGAACAAAACAAAAAAGACGAAAAAACTGAACAAAAAAATAAAGAATCAAAAGAAGAAACAGAAGATAAGCAAAATGAATCATTTATGATGTATTTTATTTTTGCTACTATTTTAATTTTATTAGCAGGATTAATTAAATCAATCTTCTTTTCAAGAGTAAAAGGATAATTATGTTTTCATCAATATCTGTAGGATTAATGCATCAAATAACAGCAATTTTATTAGAGCCTGTTTCATGGGCTTTAATATTTTTTGTTGTTTGGGGTTTATATGAAGTTGGTATAAGTATAGGTGAGCGAACTGTTGAGATAAATAAACTTATCAAAACAAATGATGTCCCTTATGTTTTATCAATTGCAAAAAAAAGAATCGAGCGAGCAGATTTTATTACAAGATTAGCTCCAATGCTTGGACTTATGGGAACATTAATTCCTTTAGGTCCTGGACTAGCAGCTCTTGGTGATGGTGATGTTAAAATCTTAAGTACTGCAATGTCTGTTGCATTTGATACAACTGTTTTAGGTTTATTAGCTGGAATGACTGGTTTTATAATTTCAAGGCTAAGAAAAAGATGGTATGACAAGGCTTTAACAATTATGGAAGAGCAAGTGGAAAAGAAAAATGAAAAATAGATTTTCAAGTGATCATTTTATAAAAGAAGATGATGAGCCATTAGGACCTTTGGCAAATCTTGTTGATATTATTTTAGTTTTTGCTTGTGGATTAATAGCTGCACTTGTAGCAATTAGTCCAAATTTACAAGAGCATTTTAATGTAGAAGATTCTTTAAAAATCACTCAAGGTAAAGAGTTAACAAATGTACCAAAAAATATAAAAGATAGTTTAGATTCAAAAGAAGGGTTTAAATCTTTGGGACAAGTATATAAAGACCCAAAAACTGGAAAATTAATTTTAATTAGTGAGTAATATTTACTTTATTGTAGTAAAATAAATAAAATTTAATTTAATAAAAAAGGATAAAAAATGAAACACGTATTAATGACTTTACCTTATGCTTTAAATGCACTTGAACCAATGATGTCTGAGGAAACTTTACAATTTCACTATGGAAAACATCATCAAACTTATGTTAATAAATTAAATGAACTAATCGAAAATACTAAATATCAAGATTTATCATTACTTGAAATTATTGCCAGTGCAGAAGGTGGTATTTTTAATAATGCTGCTCAAGTTTATAATCATAACTTTTTCTGGAATGGTTTAACACCAAATCAAAAAGAACTTCCAAGTACACTTGAAGGTGCTCTTAGTAAAACTTTTGGTTCAATTGAAGAGTTTAAAAAAGAGTTTACAGCAAAAGCAGTTGGACACTTTGGTTCAGGTTGGGCTTGGTTAGTTCAAGATGAAAATAAAGAACTAAAAATCATAACAACAGTAAATGCACAAACACCACTTGGTGATAATTTAAAACCACTTTTAGTTTGTGATGTTTGGGAACACGCGTATTATATTGATGTTAGAAATGCAAGACCTGCATATTTAGAAAATTTCTGGAAACTTGTAAATTGGGATTTTGTAGAAGAAAATTTATCTTAAATAAAAGAAAAAAGAGTATAAAATTCTTATACTCTTTTTTTAGTTTTATACAAAATTTTTTTATATTATTAAAACTAAAAATTTAAATACGAACTTTTAACTAAAATTAACAATAAATATATAATATAAAAGCTATATATTTATCTAATTAATCGATAACTTACTATAAAATACAATAAAAATTTTGGAAGAAACAAATGGCTAAACAACTAAAAAATGTATATACAAAAAGTTATATAAATAAACTTGCATTAAAGATAAAAAAATATTATAAAAAATTTAATAAAAAATCTTTCATAAATTCTATTTTTGATAATTCGTGGGAAGAGTTAGAATTAAAACAAAGAATGAGACACATTGCAATAAATTTAAATAAATATCTTCCCTTTTCATATGAAAAGCAACTTGAAATTTTAGAACCTGTATCAAGAGATTTTTCATCATTTGACGCGATGTTTTTTCAAGATTTTGTTGAAGTTTTTGGTCTTGATGATTTTGAAAACTCTATGAAGGCTTTGAAAATATTTACTATTGATTCTAGTAGCGAATTTGCTATTAGGCAGTTTATTTTAAAATATGAAAATAAGACTATGGATCAAATGCAAGATTGGACAAAAAGTGAAAGTGAAGACTTAAGACGACTTTCATCAGAAGGCTGTCGTCCAAGACTCCCTTGGGCTATTTCACTACCTCGTTTTAAAGAAAATCCTATTAAAGTTTTAGGAATAATAGAAAGTCTTAAAAATGATGAAAGTTTTTATGTAAGAAAATCTGTAGCAAATAACTTAAATGATATTTCAAAAGATAATCCATATATTGTTAAACAGTTTGTAAAAAATAATTTAGGAAAGACAAAAGAACTTGATTGGATATGTAAACACGCAAGTAGAACATTACTTAAAAAAGGTGATAAACAAATACTAGAATTGTTTAATTTTAATAAATCTTCTCATATAAAACTAAAAGACTTCCAATATAATTCTATTGTAAAAGTAAATGAAAGTTTGAATTTTTCTTTTGAGTTGATTTCTAAAGAAAATATTGGAAATGTACGAGTTGAGTACGCTATTGATTATCTAAAATCAAATAAAACACACAATAAAAAAGTCTTTATGATAAGTCAAAATGAGATAAAATCTTTTTCCAAAAAGTTTGTTAAAAAACAAAGTTTTAGAGATATGTCAACAAGAAAACACTATTTAGGAAAACATTTTATATCAATTTTAATAAATGGTGATGAGATTATAAAAAAGGAGTTTTTATTAGATGACACCAGCAATTAATTTACTTAAAAAAAACAAATGTGATTTTAAAATACACAAATATGAGCATGATGCAAACTGTACAGATTTTGGAAATGAAGCAGTAGAAAAGTTAGGTTTAAATGCAAAACAAGTTTATAAAACGCTATTAGTAGAATTAACACCAAAAGAGTTAGCAGTTTGTGTTTTACCTGTTGCAAATCAACTTAGTTTAAAAGAAGTAGCATCAGCTTTTGGTGTTAAAAAAGCAATAATGGCAAATAAAGATGAAGCCCAAAAAGTTACAGGATATTTATTAGGAGGAATTTCTCCTTTAGGACAGAAAAAAAGACTAAAAACTATTATTGATTCTAGTGCAAAAGAGTTTAAAACAATTTATTTAAGTGGTGGAAAAAGAGGACTTGATATTGAAGTTAAACCAGAAGATATAAGTAAATTATTGAATGCAAAATATTATAAACTGATAGTTATTTAACAAATCCTTAAGATATAAAGAGTAAGATTTAGGTATAAAATAGAAGGATTTACTATGTCAACATCAGATATTCAAGCAATATGCTCACAACTTTTAACACCTGATGATTTAGCAATTGATGATAAACTTTTTCAAGAAGTTGTAAAAGAAAAGATTGTTACTAAAATTATAGATAATAAAAAATCAAAATATATAAAGATATTCTCAACAGAACAACTTTTTTTATCTCATATCACACCATTATTACATGATATTGGTTTTGAAATAATTGATGAAGTTACATATAATGTAACTAACAATAAAGAACTTGTCTATATTTCAAGGTTTAATTTAAATATTAATGATTTTAATAAAATTGAACAAGCAAAAGATAACTTAGAATTTATAATAAATTATTCTTTAAAAGATACTACCGTAAAGTATTCACAAGCATATAGTTTGGTATATAAAGAAAATCTCAATTTACGTAAAATTATGTTGATTAGCGCTTTTATTGAGTATATTTCACAAGCTGTTTTAACTATTAATTCAGCAACAATATTAAATACGCTTATTATAAATCATAGCTTAACATGTATGTTTGTAAAGTATTTTACAATAAAATTTGAACCTAATATTGAAAATAGACATAGTAAATTAGAATCAATAGAAAATAAAATAAAAGATGAAATCAAAAAAATCCCTCAAATTATTGATGATAAAATATTGAATATCTCATTATTACTTGTTAAATCACTTTTAAGAACAAACTACTTTTTAAATGAAGAAACAATATCATTTAAGATTGATACTAGAAAATTTGGAAAAGACTTAAAAGGTTTACAACCAAATATTGAAAACTTTATCTATCATAGAGATTTTTATGGAGTGCATTTAAGAATGTCAAAAGTCTCACGTGGAGGTCTTAGATGGTCTGATAGACATGATGATTATAGACAAGAAATTAAATCTTTAATGATTACTCAAGAGGGTAAAAACTCTATTATTATTCCCGATGGTTCAAAAGGTGGTTTTGTAATTAACAAAAATACTTCTGAAATAACAAAAGAGTATTTCAAAAAGGTTTATTCATTATTTATTAATGCTAATTTAGATTTAGTAGATAATATGATTGATGGGAAAATTGTCAAAAATGATAAAATTGTTTGTTATGATGAAGATGATGCTTACTTTGTAGTTGCTGCTGATAAGGGAACTGCTGCTATGAGTGATGTTGCAAACTCAATTGCAATAAAACGTAAGTATTGGTTAGGTGACGCATTTGCAAGTGGAGGTTCTAATGGTTTTGGTCATAAAGATTTAGGAATTACTGCACGTGGTGCAATTATGTCTTCAAAAAGATTCTTTATAGAAGAGGGAATTGATATTTATAAAGATGAAATATCAGTAATTGGAATTGGTTCAATGAGTGGAGATGTATTTGGTAATGGAATGATAGAATCAAAAACATTCAAACTTTTAGGAGCAATTTCACATAAAGATATATTTATTGACCCAAATCCAGATATCAAAAAATCATTTATTGAGAGAAAAAGATTATTTGAATCTAAAAATGGTGGATGGATAAATTATGATAAAAGTATTATCTCTAAAGGTGGAGGAATATTTGCTAGAAGTGATAAAGAAATAGTTTTAAGCCCAGAAATCAAAAAACTTTTAGATACAGATATAAATATAATATCAGGTGAAGAGTTATGTAAAAAATTACTTACATTAAAAGTTGATATGTTATTTAATGGTGGCGTTGGAACATATGTAAAAGCAAGTGATGAAAATAATCTTGAAATTGGTGATAAACAAAATGAAGCAGTAAGAGTTGATGGAAATGAATTAAAAGCAAAAATAGTTTGTGAAGGTGGAAACCTAGGTTTTACTCAAAAATCTAGAATCGAATATGCTTTAAATGGAGGAAGAATTCATTTAGATGCAATTGATAATTCTGCTGGAGTTAATACATCAGACCATGAAGTAAACTTAAAAATACTACTTAAAAGTATACAAGCACAGGGAAATTTAACAGAAAAACAATCTAATGAAACACTAAACTTATTAAAAGAACAAGTTGTTCAAATGGTCTTACAAAATAATTATGATCAAGCTTTTGTAATTTCTATTGATGAAAGATTCTCAAGAAAGTATTTAGATGATTATATTAATTCTATTGAAGTATTAGAAAATAATGTTGAAGCTTTTAATAGAAGAGATTTTTATATTCCAAAAAATGAAAATATAAATGAAATCATAGATATAAATGGCTCAATAGTTCGACCAGTATTAGGTTCATTACTCTCTTATAGTAAGATTTTTGTAAAAAAAATACTTTTAGAATCAAATTTTGTAGATGAAACTTGTTCTTTACAATATTTATATAGATATTTCCCTAAATCTTTTGTAGGAGTTTATGAACATGAGATATTGAATCATCCATTAAAAAGAGAAATAATTGCAACAATGATTGCTGATATTTTAATCAATCATCAAGGTGTTACTTTTATTTCTGATTATGAAAAATTAGGAAGACAAAGATATTTATTAAAAATAGAATCTTATTTGGTTGCAAAACAATTGTTTGGTGCTGAAGATATAAGAAAGAAAATATACTCACAAGACTCTATTATGAATATTGAAAAACAGTATAATCTTGTAAATGAATTAGAATTTACATTGTATTCAAGTACTAGATGGATGGTTAAATATCTTAAAAAAAATAAATTAGATTCATCTCATATTCTAGATCACAAAGATGAATTATTTACTCTTTTATCTCAAATACATAAGCAAAATACTAATATTTTAATAAAAGGTGATGAACAATTTAATCAATTCTTTACAGTAATTGATTATCTGAGATTTGCAGTCCCTGCAATAGTAATTAAAGAAGATACTCATCATTCATTTAAAGATGTAATAGTGCTATTTTATTCTTTTATACATGAATTTAATATTTTAGAAATAATTCTAGAATTAAATAAAGTAAAAATTACAAGTGCAAGTGATATGATTCTTAGAAATCAAGTTCTACAGTTTATTGAGTTTATTATAGTTCATTATACGAAAAAGGTTTTAGAGTTCCAAAGATTAAATGAAGAACCAGAAATTGCATTTAATAATTTTATATCAAATGAAAAAGAAAAGTTTTATAAAATACGAGAGAATCTAGATACATTTATGACAAAAGAACAGAAAGATATTAAAGAAATTACTGTTACAGTCAATCAACTAATGGTATCATTCATATAAGATGTAATTATAATAATAACTTAAGTATATGTTATATATACTTATAAAAAGAAAGGATTAAAAATGAATAATTTAAATAAAGAACCAGAAAATGAAGACATTGAAGATTATAATGGAAATGAGTCAAAAGAAAAAAGAAATATTGTTAGATTAGTGGTAATAGGTTGTTTAATAGTGGGAGCAATTTTTGCATATTTAAAATATAATTCAACTGTAGATGATTATATTGGTACAGAAAGTAATCCAGGAATTAATACTACAAAAATAAAATAATATACTATTTACAATAATATAAAAATTATTATTTCTTAAGTTATATGTACTTATAATTAGCCGTAAGGATTATTATATGGAACATATTTATAGTGAAGAAGAAATAGAATATATTATTGTTAAAACTAATCATTTTATTAATGAACATACTTTAAACTATAATAAAGCAATCAAAAGAATTATATGTAAAAGTACTATTAAAAAAGAAACTATTGATAATTTTCGGAATTTGAAAAATTGTACATTTAATGAATATATTGCATTAATATCAAAACTTGATAAAAAGCATGAATATATTGAGTTAATATCAGTTCATGATGATTTTCATAAACTTATTTCTGAATTATTATCTAGATATTTAATGTCTAAGCCTATTAGTGAAACATTATTTAATAATTTATATTTCTCTCATGTTACATTACTAAATTTATTATATGAGATAATTGAAAAGTTTGATTCTACAAAAAATCAAATGGATAAATTAACAGATACTTGGAATAGAAATATATTTATAAAATTTATTGATCGTGAGTACTTAGAAATGAAAAGAGGTAAAGAATCTTTTTGTTTAGCTTATTTTGGTATTGATCAATTTGAAAATATTAATGAAGAGTATAATCATGATGTAGGTGATTTTATTTTAAAAGATTTAATCAAATTAATAAAAAACTGTTTAAGAGAATATGATTCAATATCTCGATGGGCAGGGGCAGAATTTATAATTTTACTTCCTGATGCTTCTTTGAGTGAATCTATAGAAATAATAAACAAGATAAAAGATATTATAAATCAAAAAAATTTTATTTACGAGTCAAATCAAATAAATTTAACTTGTTCTTTTGGTATTTCTATTGCAACATTAGAAAAAAATGTTGAAGAAATAATAAATGAAGCTAGCAGATTGTTATATTTAGCAAAATCAAAAGGTAAAGATATGATAGAAGTTTCTTCTACTAAAGTAGGAGAAACATCTCCTACATAAAAGTACTTATTAAGATTCAGAAGTAGTATTCATCATCCAAATTGAGAATATATCTAAATAGTTCCAGAATGATTTTTTTAAATCTTCTGGCATATCTAAGGGTTTTAAAATCATAATATAAGATTCCAACCAAACTCTTCTAGCTTCTTGTGTAATAGCAAAAGGAGCATGACGTCCTGCCATCATAGGTTTACCTCTATTTTCATTAAAATAAGGATGCCCTCCACAAATTTGTATAAAGAAATCAGCTGAATGTTTTTTTGCTAATGCAAATCCTTCTTCTGATGGTGGGAATAATCCTCTAATATTACTTTCTTTTAATAAATCATAGTGATCTGAAATTAGTTTTCTCATTCCTTCTTCTCCTAAGTATTCTAATACTTTTGGATCTGGTTTTACCACAGGTGGTCTTGTTCCTACTTGACCTTGAGTTATATTAAATTCCATATTATTAACCTTTTTATATAAATTATTTGTATTCTAAGCGCAAAAAAATTGCAAAGTAATAATACTATATATATTCTAAATTCTAATAAAAATCTTATTTATTAAAATTATGTTAGAATAATATATATTAATAACTTGGATATAAATGGCAGTTGATACAAATGAAATTATAGAATGTTATAGCTGTGGATTATTTTTAAAGAAAGAAAATTTAAAAGGTTCTTTAAAACATAGATGCCCTAGATGTAATAGCAAGTTACATATTGAAAAAGAGCAGAGCTTTGATTCTCTTTATTATGCTATTTCTTCACTCTTACTTTTTGTAGTTCTTAGTATTTATCCTTTAATATCATTATCCATTGGTGGTATAGAATTAGAAGCAACTTTGATTGATACAGTTTTGATTTTATTAAAACAAAACTTTTTTGTAGTTGGATTAATCGTTTTTTTTACAATTGTTTTAGCACCTATTTTAAACTCATTAATTATAATTTTTGCATTTATTCAAGCCCATACAAAAATTAGGTTTTTTACAGATACCTTACTTCATGATGGATTTCATTTTTTTAAGCATTGGGGCTTTATAGAAGTCTTTATTATAAGTATAATTGTTACATATATAAAACTAATAGGAATGGTAAGTTCAACAAAGTTTGATATTGGTTTTTATTGTTTATTAGCATATTTATTTTGTTTTTATATGTCAAATATTAAATTTGAGGGGAAAAGTGTTTTTGGAGAATAAATGGTTTTAGTATCTTGTAGAAATTGTCATAAGGTATTTGAAAGAGAAGATTATAGTGATTTTACATGTACTAGATGTAATCATAAAGTAAGACATAGAATCAAAGATTCTCTTCAAGTATCACTAGCTCTTACTATTTGTGCAATATTACTATATATTCCTGCAATGCTTTATCCTATTATGGAAGTTACAAAGTTTGGTATTACAACTGAGAGTACAATTTTTGAAGGAGTAATTAGTTTTTTAGAATATGAAAACTATTTTATTGCTTTTGTAATATTTACAGCAAGTATTGCTATACCTATAATCAAATTAGCTGGATTGATATTTATTTTTGTTTCAATAAAAGTAAATGTAAAAATGAGTAATAGCATAAGAGTGATTATTTTTAAATTTATAGAAGCTATTGGAAAATGGTCTATGATAGACATATATGTCGTAGCACTTTTATCTTCTATTGTACAACTTAATGAAATATTTAATATAAAAGGTGGAATAGCTGCCACATCTTTTGCTTTAATGGTAATATTAACAATGATAGCAGCACATAGATTTGATACAAGGATTATTTGGGATGAGTAGTGAAAATTTAGAAGCTATTGAAGATGTAGTTTATAAACCAAAAATAGAAGATAAGAAATCGGTTTCATTTATATGGGTTTTACCAATTATAATATTAGGTATCTTGTCTTGGATTGCATACGAATCTTATATGAAAAAAGGTACAAATATTACAGTTGTATTTAAAAGTGCAGAAGGTTTAAAAGAGGGTATCACTCCACTTGAATATAAAGGTCTTCAATTAGGAAAAGTCACAAAAATAACTATGTATGAAGATTTAAAAAGTGTTAGCGTAAATATTTTAGTTAAGAATGATGTATCCCAATATGTGGCAAGTGAAGGTTCAAGGTTTTATATCAAAAAACCAACAATATCACTTACTAAAATATCTGGACTTAGTACATTAATTAGTGGATATAAAATTGAAATATCTCCAAAATTTAAAACACAAGAAGAGTTTAATAAAGGAATAGAACAATATTCATTTGTAGGACTAGATAGTCAACCTGATGATGAACTAGCAGATAATGGATATTATATTTCTATTATTTCAAATAATAAAGATAATGTAGAAGTAGGAACTCCAATATTTTATAACAAATTTCAAATTGGAGAAGTTGTTTCAAAAGAATTAAAAGATGAAAAAGTATTTTTAAACTCATATATTTATGATAAATTTAACTATCTTGTAAATAAAAGTTCAAAATTTGTAATGAATGAAGCATTAAAAGTTAATTATGGACCAGGTGGTTTAAAAATAGAATTAGGATCTCTTTATTCAGCCTTAGTAGGTGGAATTACAGTTATAACTGAAAATAAAAATGATGCTAAAATTCAAAAAAGTGAGAATTATAAATTATACGCAAGTAAAGATGAACTAAAAGAAAAAATAAATATTGACCTTAGATTTTTAAATGCGGATGGAATAGGTATTGATACTCCAATTTTTTATAAGGGAATAAATATTGGTAAATTAATTAATATTAAGTTAACTAAAGATGATATTTCATCGCAAGCTTATGTATATAAAAAATATAAATATCTTTTAACAAATAATACAAAGTTTTATATTGCAAAGGCTGATGTTAGTCTAGAAGGTGTTAAAAATTTAGGAACAATAGTAAAAGGAAATTATATTGGTCTAGAGTTTAATGAAGGTGAGTTTAGCAATAGTTTTTATGCACAAGGATTGGATGAGGTATCAAAAAACCATAAAAATATAGAACTTACATTATATAGTGATAGCTTAAACTCAATTAGTAAAAAATCAAAAATATATTATAAAAATATAGAAGTAGGAAATGTAATAGATTATGCTTTAACTTCTGATTTAAGAAAAGTAAAAATCAAAATTTCTATAAAGGAAAAATATAAAGATTTATTAAATAATCATATTTTATTTTATGATATGAGTTCAAAATTAGTAGAAATGAAAACATTAGATTTAAATATAAATTATAGTGGAATAGAACCACTATTAAATGGTGCAATAGGAATTGTAGGTGAAAAAAGAAAAGGTAAATTTACTAAAAATGAATTTAAGCTTTATGAGTCTTTTAAAGATGTAGAAAAATTAAAAAGAGTTTATAACAGCGGTTCTGTAATAAGTGCTTATTACAATAACGATTTTGAACTCAAAGAAAATATGGCAATTATATATAAAAATCAAGAGATAGGTTTTGTAAAAGATATAGAATTTAACAATCATAAATCAAAGGTTAATTTATTTATATATAAAACTTTTGAAAAATATATAAATAAACAAAGTAGATTTTACAAAAAAGGAATAGTAAACTTAAAAGCTAGTTTAAGTGGCGTATTGTTTGAAGTTGATAATTTTACTTCATTGCTTGAAGGCTCAATTCACCTTGATACAAATTCAAATATGATTTATGATGATTATCAAATATTTTCTAGTGTTGATGAAATGAATAACTCATCAAGTAGCATTACAATAGTTTTTGATGATGTAGAAGGAGTACAAGAAAACTTTTCACAACTGACTTTCAAAGGTGTAAATGTAGGGAAAGTTACAAAAGTAAATTTAAATAGAAAAGGAAAAGTTGAAGTAAAAGCATTGATTTATAATGATTATGATGCCTTTGCAAAAGAAGGAACAAGATTTTTTCTTAAGAAACCAAGAATCTCATTTCAAGAAATTGCTAATGTAGGTTCAACTATTATGGCTGTAAATATTGGTATTATAAAAAGTAAGAGTAAAGTTTTTAAATCTAATTTTATAGGAAGTGATTCTCAACCTTCAATTAATCATTCTCATTATGGAACAATATTTAGAGTTCAAGATAGTACGGCATCAAGTGTAAATGTAGACTCACCTATTTATTATAAAAATGTAGAAATAGGAAAAGTTTTAAAAGTAGATTTAAGTCCTGATGCTTCAAAGGTACTTATTGATTGTCTTATATGGAATAAATATACAAAATTTATACGAAAAAATTCTGTTTTTCACGATATTAGTGGTTTTGAAATGAAGTTTTCAATTTTTTCAGATACAAAAGTAAAATCAAATACTTTTACAAGTTTATTAAAAGGTGGACTTGTTGTTGTAACTCCTTATGACTATAATGAAAAAGCAAATTCTAAAGATAAATTTACTTTAGAAAAAACTTTACGAGAAGATTGGAAGAGTATAAGTCCTAGTATTAAATAATGTCTTTTATTTATAGTTTATATTAATGATGGGTTAATTCATCTCTCCCAGCTTTTAATCCAAAAAGAATTAATAACAAGGTTAATGCGATTAATACTAAAAGTGCATTTGTCCATGATTTTGTTAGATCAAATATAAAACCAATTAAGATAGGTCCAACAGCTGCAAATAAATATCCCGCTGATTGTGACATACCTGAAAGCTCTGCTGCTTTTTTAGCATGAGGAGTTCTTAATGATATAAATCCAATTGCTAAACTAATAGCACCACCCATTCCAAGACCTATAAATATCATTGATAAAATAACACTAAAAGTAGATTGTGCAAATAAAAGTGTAACTATTCCAAGTAAATAGATTAAAGAAATAATAGTAGCAATAAATTTTTGGTGTTTGATTTTATCTGCAATTATTGGAACAATTAGAGTAGCTGGTAATCCTATTAATTGAAATAACAATAACATCATTCCAGAAAAATGGCTATCAAAATCTTTAAACATAAGAATAGAAGGAATCCACGTAATTAAAGTATAAAATAATAAAGACTGTGTTCCCATATATAATGTTACCCACCATGCAAGAGGAGATTTCCATATTGATTTGCTTTGCATAATCTCTTCTAGTTTTAAGTCATCACTGTTATTATAGTTTTCACTTTCCTTAAGTTGGGGAAGCCATACTACTAAAGCAAGTAAAGCTAATATTACCCAAATTGCTAAAGATGTATTCCAACCAAAAATTTCGGTTGCAGGAATACTTAATCCTGAGCCTAAAGCTGCAAATATACACATACTAGTGATATAAATGCTTATAATACTTCCAACATTTTTTTTAAATTTATGTTTTATTACACTAGGTATTAATACATTTCCAATAGCAATTCCTATTCCTATTGATATAGTACCTATGAATAATCCATAAACATTTGTATAAGAACGAACTAGTTCTCCTATTATTATTAAAAGAAGTCCCGCAAACATAGTCAAACCATGACCAATTTTATGGTTTATTTTTGCAACAAAGGGAGAGAATATTGCAAAAGCTAATAATGGAAGAGTAGTAATAAATCCAGCCATACTACTGTTTAAATTATATTGTGCTTGGATCAAATCAATAATAGGACCTACAGATGTAATGGGTGCTCTTAAATTAAATGAAACAAAAATAATTCCTAAAAAAATTATTAATAAATGGGGATTTGATCTCATGTTTTTAACCTTTTCTAAATTTCTAGAATTTTAATTATAATTTCTTCTGACTTCTCGCTATTTTGAGCAGAGATTGCTTCAAAAAGTTCTAGATGCAATTGATAAATCATTTTTTCTTCCATATTTGTTGATTTTAATCTTTGGGCTACTGAAGTACAAATATATTGAGATAAAGATTTATATAAATCGTAAAAAATTGAATTATGGGAAGCTTTTGCAATAGCTAGATGAAATTCTAAATCAGCTTCACTATTTTCTATGAAAGAACCTTTTGTTAAATTTTTTTGATTAAGTGCATTTTCAATATTTTTTAAATCATCATCACTTCTTCTTTGCGCTGCTAGTTTAACAATTTCTTTTTCTAAACAAATACGAACTTCATGAACTTCTGAAGTTTTTGACTTATTCAAACGATTTAAAATATTTGCTTCAAATTTACTTATTGCAATAACATAAGTTCCATCACCTTGTCGTGATTCTAAAACTCCTGCTTGTATTAAAGATTGAATTGCTTCACGAATTGTATTTCTACTAACTCCAAACTCTTTTACCAAATCAGGTTCAGAAGGAATTTTTTCTCCTAACTTAAATATCCCATTTTTTATAGTTTTCTCAATTTCAATTGATATTTGTTTTGGTAATGATATTTTAATTGGTTTTTTTATTTTCATAATTTTCCTAAGTTTTCTTAATCATCCAATCATTGGACAAGTGAATAATAATAGAAATTAGAAGAAAAGTCAAATAAATATTTTATTAATAGGATTTATCAATAATAAATAGGATAAAATGGTTAAGCTTTGATTAAGTTTTATTCATATAGAATAATTTTATCAAAGGAAAAATATTTTCCATTAAAATACTAAGGATAAAATTATGATTAAAAAAACTATGACTACAACAGCTGGTAATCCAATTTCAGATAATCAAAACTCATTAACAGCAGGAGCAAGAGGTCCTGTTTTAATGCAAGATTATCAACTTATAGAAAAATTAGCTCATCAAAATAGAGAGAGAATTCCTGAAAGAGTTGTTCACGCAAAAGGAAGTGGAGCTTTTGGTAAGTTAGTAATTACAGAAGATATTTCAAAATATACAAAAGCTAGTGCTTTACAAAAAGGTGAAAGCACAAAAATGCTTCTTAGATTTTCAACAGTTGCAGGTGAAAAAGGTGCAGCTGATGCTGAAAGAGATGTAAGAGGTTTTGCACTTAAATTTTATACAAAAGAAGGAAACTGGGACTTAGTAGGAAATAATACACCTGTATTTTTCATAAGAGACGCATATAAATTCCCTGATTTTATCCATACTCAAAAAAGACATCCACAATCAAACCTACGATCAAATACAGCTGCGTGGGATTTTTGGTCATTATCTCCTGAAAGTTTACATCAAGTAACTATTTTAATGTCAGATAGAGGACTTCCAAAATCATATAGACACGTAAATGGTTATGGTTCACATACTTATAGTTTAATAAATGCACAAGGCGAAAGATTCTGGGTTAAATTCCACTTTAAAACACTTCAAGGTATTGAAACTATTACAAATAAAGAAGCAGAAGCGATTGTTGCAAAAGATAGAGAATCAAATCAAAGAGATTTATTTGAAAATATTGAAAAAGGAAATTTCCCAAAATGGAGTTTTGAAATTCAAATTATGACAGACGAACAAGCAAAAGCATGTTCATTTAATCCATTTGACTTAACAAAAGTTTGGTCTCATAAGGATTATCCAATGATAAAAGTTGGAGAAATGACTTTAGATGAAAATCCAAAAAATTACTTTAATGAAATTGAACAAGCATCATTTTCACCATCAAATATAGTTCCAGGAATTAGTTTCTCACCTGATAAAATGCTTCAAGCTAGAATCTTCTCATACGCTGATGCACATAGATATAGAGTAGGGACGCATTATGAGACATTACCTGTAAATAGACCAATTGTTGAAGTTAATACTTATCATACAGATGGACCTATGAATTATGAGCAAAAAGAACCAACAGATGCATATTATGAACCAAATAGTTTTGGTGGAGCAGTTGAAGATGAAAACTTTGCAGAACCAAAATTTGAAACAGGTGATGTGGCAGATAGATATGATCATAGAGATGGAAATGATGACTTTACACAAGTAACAGCACTATTTAACATAATGAGCCAAACTCAAAAAGAACAACTATTCTCAAATATTGCAGAAGCAATGGATGGTGTTCCAAGTGAAATTGTAAATAGACAATTAGGACTATTTGAACAAGTTCATAGTGATTATGCAGCAGGTGTTAAAAAAGCTTTAGGAATCTAAATATGGAAATCACACAAGAAGAGCAAAAAAGGTATGAAGAACTTCAAGTATTTGCACTAGATTTTGCAAGACAAGGTAAAACACAAGATTTAAAAGCAATGCTTGATGCTTCAATGCCAATAAACTTATGTGACCATAAAGGTAATAGTTTATTAATGCTAGCTTCTTACAATGGCAATGAAGAAACAAGCCAAATGCTTGTTAACTTAGGTGCTAATGTTGATCAAAAAAATGATAGAGGACAAACTCCACTTGCTGGAGTTTGTTTCAAAGGTTATTTAAATATTGTAAAAATACTAGTTCACGGTGGAGCAAATATCTATGAAAATAATGGAATGGGAACAACACCTATAATGTTTGCTTCAATGTTTGGGAATTATGAAATAGTAAAATATCTAAATAATCAAAATGGTAATTTTAAATCAAAAATTTATTTACTTATATCTAAAATATTTGCTATTATTAAGAAGATATTTAAAAAAAGGAAATAAAAATGAAAAAATCAATTGTATTGAGCTCTCTACTATTTGTAAGTTCAATCTTTGCTACTGATTTAAATGTAGAGTTTACTAATAATAAATGGGATGGAATAACAGTTCCAAAAGATGAAGTTTGTTCAAATTATAATGTTCAAGCAGGTTCTACACCAGCTCTAAAAGTATCTAATATTCCTCAAAATACTACAAAACTAATCTTTACATATAGCGATAAAACATTCACAAAAATGGACAATGGCGGTCATGGAGTTATAGCTTTTAATCTAAAAGAAAACACAAAAGATGTAAAGGTACCAGCACAACAAGGCGAAACATTTAAATTAAAAGAAGGTTTTGAAGTTGTAACAGCACATACAGGTACAAGATTCAAAAAAACTCCAGGTGCATATCTTGCCCCTTGTTCAGGTGGAAAAGGAAATACTTATATAGTATATATTAACGCAGTTGATTCTTCAAATAAATCTTTAGCTAAAACTGAATTGGTTTTAGGTAAGTTTTAAAATAACTAAAAAATAAACCTAGATTTTATTTAGGTTTATTTAAAACTTCTACAATTTCTCTTAATTCCTTAGCATTCTTTTCAGCTTTAGCAATTGCTTCTTCAATAGCAAATCCTTGCATAATTATTTTGTATAAATTAGGCTTATTTTTTCTCCAATTTCTTATTGTTTTAACATCAATATCTAAAAAACCTGCCATATCTCTTTGTGTCATGTAAAGCCTTTTTTATTCAAAAAATACAAGAGAAATAGTTATTTTCTAACAAGGTATTAAATACCCTTTTTTTAATATTAAGAGGGCTATAATTCCTTCTTAATAATTTAAAAGGTAATATATCCCTTAAAAATAACTTTTAAGAGAAATTACATTGATAAAAACTTTCGATAATAAAATAAATAAAGTAGGTGATGATTTAAAATTATCTATTGTTAAAAACAGTAAATTAAGTATTGCTTCATCTATTTTTTCTATCTATGGATTTGAGAGTTTGAAAAAAGAGTTAAAAAACATTGACTCACTTAATTTTATTTTTACAGATCCAACTTTTATAGAAAATGACAAAAATAATAAAGATACAAAATACTTTGAAATAAACTCAATAAATAGACAAAAAGCAATAAATGGTTCAAGTTTTGAAATAAATCTAAAAAATGAACTAAAAGGCAAAAATATTGCCAAAGAGTGCAAAAAATGGCTAGAACAAAAAGTTACCTTTAAAACAAATAAAGGAAATAACTCAATTCAAGCTATGTTAATTCTTGATAACAATGAGCAAAAATCTGTATATCTAGGAATTGATGAGTTTTCAAGTGCTGGTTTTGGATATAAAAGTGATAACTCTGCTTTAAGAATCATAAATAAAATGGAAGATTCAAATATTACAAAAGAGTTTTTAAATAATTTTGAAAAAGTATGGAATGATAAAGATATTTTAAAAGATGTTACAAGTGAAGTTGTAAATTATATTGATAACCTTTATAAAGAAAATTCGCCTGAATTTATATATTATTTGATTTTGTATCATATATTTGATGAGTTTTTAGAAGATTTAAATGAAGATGATTTGGCAAATGAAAAAACAGGTTTCAAAAATAGTGTAATTTGGAATACTTTATATGACTTTCAAAAAGATGCAGTTTTAGGGCTTATAAATAAACTTGAACGATACAATGGTTGTATTTTAGCAGACTCTGTAGGACTTGGTAAAACATTTACAGCTCTTGGAGTTATAAAATATTATCAAGAAAGAAACAAATCAGTTTTAGTTTTATGTCCTAAAAAATTAGGCGATAACTGGAAAACATTTTTAAATAACTATGAAGACAATCCACTTTTAAAAGATAGATTTAACTATCACGTTTTATATCATACAGATATTTTAAGAGAAAAAGGTTTTTCAAATGGTGTGGATTTAAGCCGTATAAATTGGTCAAACTATGACTTGATAGTAATAGACGAATCACACAATTTTAGAAATAATGACGCAAGAAAAGACAAAACTACAAGATACCAAAAACTACTAAATACCATAAAATCAGGAGTGAAAACTAAGCTTTTGATGTTAAGTGCAACACCTGTAAACAATCGTTTTAAAGATTTGAAAAACCAATTAGCCCTAGCTTACGAAGGTCAAACAAATATAAAAGATGAAAAACTAAATATCTCTAACTCTATTGATTCAATTTTGAGAAAAGCACAACTTTCGTTTAACAATTGGTCAAAATTACCAAATGAACAAAGAAGTACAAAAAAACTTTTAGATGAATTAAATCAAAATTTTGACTTTTTTAAACTTTTGGATTCTGTAACAATTGCACGAAGTAGAAAGCATATAGAAAAATACTATGATATGAATGCTATTGGAAAATTCCCTACAAGATTAGCTCCAAAAACAGTAAGAAGTGATATTACAAAACTAGATAATGTGATGCAAATAGAAGAGATTTATAAAAAATTATCTACTTTTAATATGGGAGTTTATACACCATTTAACTATATTTTAGAAAGCAAAATTGATTTTTATAGTAATCTTTATGATGATAAGATAAACAATAAAGCAACACTAAAACAAAAAAATAGAGAAAACAATCTAAAAATACTAATGCGAGTAAATTTCCTAAAAAGACTTGAAAGTAGTGTGGATAGTTTTAGAATCACCTTAGATAAATTTGCTACAAATATTCAAAATATATGCGAAAAAATAGAAGCCTTTGAAAATGGCGATAGAACAAGTTTAATAGAAGATGAAAATATTATTGAACTTGAAGATATGGAAAATGAAACTTGGCTTGATGAAGAGTTTAGCATAGGTAAAAAAGTAAAAATAAACCTAGAAGATATGAATACTCTAGGATGGAAAACCGACTTACAAGAAGATTTAGACATAGCCTTAAATATTTTATATGATATGGAAAAAGTAAAAGCAAAAGATGATGAAAAACTAAACTTATTAAAAGAGATAATTCAAAACAAAAAACAAAACCCCATAAATAAAAACAATCATAAAATTATAATATTTACAGCATTTGCAGATACCGCAAATTATTTATATGAAAACTTAAAAGATTTTAATCTCTCTTTAGGTTTACAAAGTGCAAAAATCACAGGTTCTAGTACAAATAAATCAACACTAAATATAAACAATGAGTTTAACAATATCTTATGTCATTTTTCACCACTTGCAAAAAACAAAAAGCTAAAAGCAAACGAAAAACAACTAGATATTTTAATAGCAACTGATTGTATAAGCGAAGGGCAAAATCTACAAGATTGTGACATGCTTATAAATTATGATATTCATTGGAATCCTGTACGAATAATACAACGATTTGGTCGAGTTGATAGAATCGGAAGTAAAAATAAATATATCCAACTAATAAACTTTTGGCCACAAATAAGCCTAGATGAATATATAAACCTAAAAAATAGAGTAGAAACACGAATGTTTATGGTTGATACAACAGCTACAGGTGAAGATAATGTATTAACAAATAAATCAAGTGATATGCAGTTTAGAAAAGTACAACTTCAAAAAATGCAAAATGAAGTAGTAGATTTAGAAGATATAGATAGTTCTATTTCTATTACAGATTTGGGATTAAATGATTTTAGAATGGACTTAATAGAGTTTATAAATACAAAAGGCGATATAAAAAATGTAAGTTGTGGAGTGCATACAGTTTGCAAAAAAGATAATAGCAAAAATATAAAAGAGGGTGTAATCTTTGTACTAAAAAATATAAATGACAATGTAAATATAGATAATACAAATCAACTACATCCATTTTATTTAGTTTATATCTCACAAGATGGAGAAGTATTATCAAATCATCTAAATGTCAAAAATACCCTAGATACAATACGAACACTTTGCAAAGGTAAAGAAATGCCTTTAAATGATGTTTATACTCTTTTTAATAATCAAACAAATGATGGAAAAGATATGAGTGAATACTCAAACCTTTTAAATGAATCAATAAGTTCAATAATCCAAACAAAAGAACAAAGCGATATAGAATCACTTTTTAGCGGTAATTCTTCAAGCTTTCTACAAAATAGTGTAAAAGGCTTAGATGATTTTGAGCTTATATCTTTTGTGGTTATAAAGTAGTTTTTATGCACGATTTTAAACTACCATCAGCAAGTATTGTAAATAGATTTTTACCCAAAAAAGTTTTTGAAGAAAAAATTAAAAATGCAAAAAAAATATTTAAAAGCATAATTAAAATAACTCTAAAACATAAACTATGTTCTCAAAGTATAAATACACCAGAAACAAAAAATATAAAAGAAATACTAATAATCCAAATAAAACTAAATGAAAAAGAAGTACCAAAAGAGGCTATAAAAAACATATCAAAGCTAATAAACAGACCTATTTTATATGAGATTGTTTATGAAGAAGAGTATTGTTTTGCAATATTTACTTTGGATAATAGCAAATGTTTTTTATCACCTTGGAATGAAAAAAAAGAGTTTAACTTTCAAGATATAAATCTTGAGAAAATTTATGAAAATACAGTAAAAACTTTTTTAAATACCAAAAATGAAACTTTAAACCTAAATGAACTAATCAAAAAAGAAAAGGAAATACAAGAGCTTAAAAAACAGATTTCAACACTAGAAAATAAAATCAAAAAAGAAAAAGTATTTAAACGCCAACTTGAACTATCAAGAAGCTTAAAACCACTACAAACACAACTACAAGAAGAATTAAAAAACATACAAAAGGATGAAAATTGAATGAACTAAAGCTAAACAAGTTAAACAAGCTAAAAATGCAAACAGCAAATATAACAGATGAAAACATAGAAAAACTAGCCAAACTTTTTCCAAATATAATAAGTGAAAAAAAGGATGGAAACACAGTTAAAAAAGCAGTAGACTTTGACCTTTTAAAACAAATACTAAGTGAAAATATAGTTGAAGGTGATGATGAAAGATATAGACTAGATTGGCCAGGTAAAAAGGCAAGTTTACTAAAAGCAAATACACCTATAAAAAAGACACTAAGACCAAGTATAGAAGAATCAAAAGATTTTGAAAATACGCAAAATTTATATATAGAAGGTGATAACTTTGAAGTGCTAAAACTTCTACAAGAAAGCTACCTAAACAAAATCAAAATGATATATATAGACCCACCTTATAATACAGGAAAAGACTTTGTATATAAAGATAACTTCAAAGAGAGCAAAGAAAATTTTGAAGAGAAAATCGGCTTAAAAGATGAAGAAGAAAACAAACTATTTAAAAATACAGACTCAAATGGAAGATTTCATAGTGATTGGTTAAGTATGATGTATGAAAGGCTTTTAGTTTCAAGAAATTTACTAAAAGATGACGGAGTTATTTTTATATCAATTGATGATAATGAAGTTCATAATTTGAGAAAGATTTGTGATGAGGTTTTTGGTGAGGGGAATTTTGTTAGTCAAATTCCTTGGCAAGCAAGGCAATCAATTCAAAATGATACAGATTTAAGTAGTAGTCATGAGTATATAGTTAGCTATGCAAAAATTAGAAGACAAACAAATAGACGATTAAAAGAAGTAAATAAAGAATTATGGTTTAAAGAAAAATCTTTTGCTTGTTATCCTATTCCTCTTGATAAGGGTAAGTTTGCTAATCCAGATAATGATTCACGAGGTATCTGGAAAGCAGATCCTTTTGACGCACCTAATATAAGACCAAATTTAACTTATCCTATAATAAATCCAAATACTAATGAGATACATATGCCTCCAAATGGAAGATGCTGGAGAACTGAAGAAAAAAACTATAAAGAATGGTTATCTGATAAGCGTATAGTTTTTGGAAAAACAGGAGATGGAAGACCTCAATTAAAAGTTTTTTATGAAGAAAAAAAAGAATTTGGTAGTGTACCTAATACTTGGTTTGACGGTAATAGTTATGGAACGGCAACAAAAGGCACAAAATTATTACAATCTTTGTTTAATAGTTCACCCTTTGATACTCCAAAACCAATTAAACTTATTCAACAATTAATGATTCTATCTACAAAAAAAGACGACCTAATCCTAGACTTCTTCTCAGGTTCAGCAACAACAGCTCATGCAGTTATTGACTTAAATGCCCAAGATATTGGAAATAGAAAATACATCATGGTGCAACTTTCAGAAGTTACGGATGAAAAAAGTGAAGCTTTTAAAGCAGGATACAAAACAATTCCAGAAATAGGAAAAGAACGAATCAGAAGAGCAGGAGAAAAAATCATAGAAGATAACAAAGACAAAGAAAATATCAAAAACCTAGACATAGGTTTTAGAGTTTTAAAAACAGATTCTTCTAACTTCAAAGATGTATATTATCATCCAAATGATTTAGGACAAAAAGATTTATTTAATCTTGAATCAAATATTAAAGAAGATAGAGATGAATTAGATTTATTATTTCAAATTATGTTAGATTTAGGAATAGAATTAGACTTAAAAATCACAAAAGAAATAGTAGATGATAAAACAATATTTATCTTAGAAAACAGCGAATTAGTTGCGTGTTTTAGTCAAAACATTTCACTAGAAGTTATAGAAAAAATAAAAGCACACAATCCATATAAAGTAGTACTAAAAGATGGATGTTTTGCAAATGACACAGATAAAATAAACGCCATACAAGACCTAAGCCAAAACTCTAGTGTATCGGTGATATAAAATGAAACTACAGTTTAAAACACAAAACTATCAAAGTGAAGCCACAAAGGCTATTACAGACTTATTTATAGGTCAAGAAAAAGGTTTAAGAGAAGATATAATAGATAGAAAAATAGTAAAAAATGGACTCCTTGAAGAAGAAATAATCATCAAAAGATTTTCAAATCAAGAACTATCACCAAATATAAATATGCTTGAAAATATCCAAAATGTACAAAAGAAAGATCCATTATTAAAGCAAAGCCTTGATTTAAAAGCAGGATTAAACTTCACAATTGAGATGGAAACAGGAACAGGAAAAACCTATGTTTATACAAAATCTTGTTTTGAATTAAATAAGCTTTATGGATGGAGCAAATTTATAATAGTAGTTCCAAGTATTGCAATAAGAGAAGGTGTTCATAAATCATTAGAAATTACAAAAGAGCATTTTAAAGAACAGTATAATAAAACAATAAGATATTTTATCTACGATACAAAAAACAGCTCAAACCTTACAAATATTAGCAACTTTTCAAATAGTTCAAATATAGAAGTAATGATAGTAAATTATCAAGCTTTTGCAACAAGTTCAAAAGAATCAAGAAAAATATATAAAGACCAAGATTCAATGCAATCATTGCGTCCAATAGATGTACTAAATAGAACAAAACCAATACTTATAATAGATGAACCACAAAGATTAGGGAAAACTGCTGAGTCAAAGTTAAAAGAGTTTAAAGCATTGTTTACATTAAGATTTAGTGCAACTCATAAGGATGATTTTCATAAAATTTATCGCCTTGATGCAATTGATGCTTATAATCAAAAATTAGTAAAAAAAATATCAGTAAAAGCCATAGATGTACAAGGTGATAGTGCAACAGGTGGATATGTATTTTTTGATACAATAATTTTAAGCAAAAACAATCCCCAAGCACTAATAGAAATAGATATAAAACAAAAAAGTTCAATAGTAAAAAAGAGCAAAAAAGTACAAGAGGGTGACAATCTATATGACTTATCACAAAATTTAGCCCAATATCAAGATTCTTATATAGTAACTTCAATAGATGCAAGAACAAATACAATCAAGTTTTTAAATGGAATTACATTAAGTGCAGGTGAGGTTGTAGGAAGTGTTGAAGAGAAGCATTTAAGAAGAATACAAATAAGAGAAACAATAAAAAGTCATATTCAAAAAGAGAAAGTTTTATTTGAAAAAGGAATAAAAGTATTAAGTCTATTTTTTATTGATGAGGTTGCAAAATATAGAATTTATGATGAAAATAACAATAAAATAAAATCAGAATATGAAGAGGTTTTTGAAGAAGAATACAAAAAAGTAATAGAAGAAAACCGTACACTTTTTGATGAAGAATATTTTAAATATATTGATAAATTTGATACAAATACTATTCATAAAGGATATTTTTCTATTGATAAAAAAGGTAAAGCTATCACAAAAGAAAGTGATATATTAAAAGATGTAAATGCTTATGATTTGATTATGAAAGACAAAGAAAAACTTTTGGATTTTAAAGAGCCTACAAGATTTATTTTTTCTCATAGTGCCTTAAAAGAGGGTTGGGATAATCCAAATGTATTTCAAATATGTACATTAAAACACTCAAATAGTACAGATAGTAAAAGACAAGAAATAGGTCGAGGGCTTAGAATTTGTGTAGATAAACATGGAATTAGACAAGATTTTACAAAACTAGAATCACAATTTTTTGATATAAATAACCTAACTGTAATTGCTAGTGAATCTTATGATGAATTTGCAAAAACTTTACAAAAAGAGATATTAGAAAGTCTAAGCCGAGAAACAAAAATCACAGCAAAAGTCTTAGAAAAAATAACACTAAAAAATGAAAAAGGTGAAGTTTTAATAATATCAAAACCTTTAGCAAAAGAGCTTTTTGAAGATTGGAAAGAAAAAGGTTATATAGGGGAAGATGAGTTTATAAGTCAAAAGGCTATAAAAGATATTAAAAATGATGATTTTGAATTACCACAAAGTTTTGAAGGTTTTGAAAAAGAGATAAAAGAAATAATCAAACAAGCAAGTTCAAGTGCAAATGTAAAAAATATGATAGATAATGATAAATCAAATAATGAAATAAAACTAGAACCAAATGAAAACTTTTATAAAAAAGAGTTTCAAACTTTATGGCAAAAAATAAATAAACAAGCAAGTTATACTATAAATATTGATTCAAAAGAGTTAATAAAAAATAGTATAGAATCAATAAATCAAACTCTTGAAGTACAAAAAGTAAAGGTTCAAATAATTAGTTCAACACAAAAAGAAAACTTAAGAATAGATGATTTATCAAAAGATAAATCTATTTTAGATGAAGCACAAAATACTTATGAAAGAATGGATTATGAACTAGGTTTTACAAAATATGATTTAATAGGTGAAATAGTAAAAAGTAGCCAAATTACTAGAAAAACAGCAGTAGAAATTTTATCAAAAATAAGAGAAAACAAATTTGCAATGTTCAAAGCAAACCCAGAAGATTTTATTTTAAAGATAACAAAGATAATAAATACACAAAAAGTAAAACTAATAATAAGTGGAATAAAATATTTTAAAACTAATAAAGAATATGATACAAATATTTTTACAGTTCCAAACTTCAAATGTAATTTATCAAGAACAACAGGAGATACAATAGAAGTAAAAAAACATATTTATGATTATCTAAAAGCTGATTCAAAAGTAGAAAAAAACTTTGCTTATGATATGGATAATGGACAAGTTGTAGTCTATGCAAAACTACCAAATGATTTCAAAATCCCAACACCACTTGGTGGATACAATCCCGATTGGGCAGTAGTTTTTGAAAGAAGTGATAAAAAAGATATATATTTTATAGCTGAAACAAAAGGAAATTGTGAAGAGTTACAATTAAAAGGAAGTGAAGATTTGAAAATAGCCTATGCTAAAAAATATTTTGAATTTTTAGAAGATGAAAATATTACTTATGATTGTGTAAAAGATTATGAGCAGTTAGTAGATAAGATTCTAAAATAAGAGGAAAAAATCCTCTTATTTTTCTTTAAAATAGCAAGGCTACTTTATAAGCAATAAATGCAAACGAATATGCAACTGTTGTTGTAAAAGCAAATAAATACAGTACATACTTAAATCCACCAGCTTCTCTTGAGAAAACTACAGTTGCAGCCAAACAAGGTAAATACGTCATCATAATTACAATAAATGCAACCGCTGATGCAAAGGGAATATGATCTGATAGTCTTTGTTGTAAAGTACTGTTTTCTTCATCAACATCACCACCTAAAGAGTATAAAACTCCAAGCGTTGAAACTACAACTTCTTTTGCAGCTAGTCCTGTTTGTAAGGCAACTGCCATTTTCCAATCCATTCCTAATGGTTCAAATATTGGTTCTATAAATTTCCCAACTTGTCCTAAGTAACTTTGTTCTAAAAGTTTTTCATTTAAAAGATTTGATAAATCATCTTTTTGTGATTCTTGTGCTACTGCTATTTGTTGTTGGTAATCAAATGTTAAAACTTCATTTTTTGGATAATTACTTAAAAACCAAACTAGTATTGAAGCAGCGGCAATAAATGTTCCTGCTTTTTTTAGATACATTAGTGTTTTGATTTTTACTGTATGCCATATTAAAACAGCAGAGGGTAATCTATATTTTGGCATTTCCATTACAAATGGTTCATTTTCACCTTTAAAAGCAGTCATTTTTAATACTTTTGCTAATAATATACCAAGAATAGCACCACTAATATAAATAGCAAAAAGAGCATTTCCTGCATATTGAGGTTCAAAAAAAGCACCTATAAATAATACATAAACAGGTAATCTTGCACCACAACTCATAAATCCAATGATAAATAAAGTCAATAATCTATCTCTATCATTTTTTAGAATCCTAGCACCCATATAAGCAGGAATAGAGCAACCAAAACCAGTTACTAAAGGAATAAAAGATTGTCCGTGTAATCCAAACTTATGGAAGAAACCATCAAGTAAATATGCAACCCTTGACATATATCCAGTTCCTTCAAGTAGAGCAATTCCTACAAATAAAATGATAATATTAGGAACAAATAAAACAACAGCACCAACTCCACCTATGATTCCATCAACTACAAGTGACCTTAAATCATCATTGACAATAGTTGCACCTACTAAATCACCCAACCATCCAAAAAATGCATCAATCCAATCCATAGGAATAGAACCTACTTCAAATGTTAATTGAAATAATCCCCACATTAAAAATAAAAATATAGGAATTCCTAAAAAAGGGTGGATTAGAATATTATCTATTTTTTGTGTTGTAGTGATTTTAGAACTATCTAGCTTATTTACTTTTACAGTTTCAAGTAATATTCCTTTGTTAAAAGACATATATTCTTCTGCAAAAATATCTATCATTGCTTCATCTTCATTATGTGTTTGTATATGTTTGATTGCATCTAATAAAATAGTTTGAAGTGTTATCCAAATAGGTTCATCGTGTAATTTTTTGTATGTTTGTTTATTTTCACTTATTAAATCTATTGCAATTTTACGATAAGAATATTCACTTTCATATTTATTTTCTTCTAAATGCTCAGTAATATTTCGTATTTCTTCTTCAATTGCTTCACTAAAAATAAGTTTATTTTCTCTTTTTTCATTTTCATAAGTATTTACAATATTTTGAAGTAATGTTGATACACCTTCTTTTGTAACAGCAGAAACTTTAGTGATACTAATACCCATAAGTTCTTCCATTAGCTTAGAATTTATTTCAATTTTCTCTTTTTTTGCTTCATCTGACATATTTAAAGCAAGAAGCATTTTTTTATCTAGGTTAAGAAGTTCAGATGTAAGTTGAAGATTTCTTTCAAGATTCGTAGAATCCGCAACATTTAAAATCAAATCATACTCTTCATTTTTCAAAAAGTCACTTGTAACTTTTTCTTCCATAGAATAATTTGTAAGCATATATGTACCAGGAAGATCAACAATAGTGATTAAATAATCTTTGTATTTAAATTTTATCTCTTTTTTTTCTACAGTTACACCTGAAAAGTTTCCTACATGAAGTGTAGTGTCTCCCATAGCATTTGTAAGCATACTTTTACCAACATTTGGTTGACCTACTAGTGCAATTTTAATTTGTTTCATAATTTTGCACCTCTATTTTCATAGCTTCTTCTTTTCTTAAAGCAATAATCATCTTTCCAACTTGTATTTCATACGTTGCATGAAGATTTGTCGAAGAAAGATATTTTATTTCAACACCTTTTAGTATTCCAAATGAGATAAGTCTTTGTCTTAATGCACCTGTCGTATGCAATTTTTTTATAAGATAAGATTTATTAATCGCACAATCTACTATTGTTTTATACATTGTATTCCTTTTCTGTTCTACAAGTGGAATAATATAACTTAATGTTTTAAATAATACTTAATATTAATAATAGTTATCAAAAAGAATAGATAAAAGGAAAGTTCCTCTTATCTAATATAGTTTTCTTTTTTATCAATAGTGTCTAATTCTTGACCAATTTCTTGGTATCTTTTAAAGTAGTATTTTACAAATGAGTTTATTTTATCATTTACAGGTAAAAAATATTTTTCTTCTTTAATTGCATATAAATTTAAAAATTCACTTGCATCTTTTTTATCAAGATAATGTTTTGCTAAAGATGAATATGTTTGAATATACCATTTTTTAAGGTCTTCATATTTTGAAGCTGATAAATCAATTATTAATTTTTCTTCTTTCCAATCTAATACTTTTGAGTCAAATAATCCACTTAAATGAATTAAACCTTCACAATAATATGGTTGAACTTCATCAACTTCCATCCAACCCATTAATCCAACAGCTCTTTTAACTGTATCTATTAATACTTGTTTTTCTAAATCTTTTTCATCATTTGATTCATCTAAAAAGAAAGATACTAATCCACCAGTTGTTGCTTTAAATTCTTCGATATTTTTAAAATTACCTGTTTTATTCATAACAGATTCTGTTTGTTCATCACACCATAAAATATGACCAAATTCATGACCAATTGTTGTAATATCATAAACCTTGTGCCAAGATTCTGTTTGATTAAATAAAAATTCTCTATCTTCTTTTAATATTTCTTGTCCAAAAATTTCACTACTTAGTTTTAAAAATGGTTTAGCACGACTTGTTTGAAGAATTTCATCTGAAAAAGCAAAAATCTTTTTACCTTCTTCTTTTGAAACTAGTTCATCATTTGGAACAACTTGAGCTGAAAATAATCCATTAAATTCTGCCCCAAAAAATATTGCAGGACGACCTATATACAATTGAACTTTATCAAGTGATTTTAGTGAAAAATCATAAACAGATTTATTTTCTTCTGATTGTTCTTGTTTTGTAAATATTTTAGCAAATGCTAATTTTATTTTATTAACTCTATTATCATCTTGTGAAAATTCAGGATTAGTTAATCTAATATCCCATTCTAAAGCAACTGCTTTTCTAAAATGATCTTCATAATATTCTAATGGATGTCCAATTTGAATAGGAGATTTTATTTTCATCCAATTTCTATCAACATCAGCCCATCTTGATACTAAAAGATGTGTTTTATCTTCTGCAAAAGCTTTTATAAGTGATTGAATATATAAAATATAATTCCATTTTTCACCATAAACTTCATCTTCAAGTTCAATTAATCTTTCTTCAAACTCTTCTAGTGCATCAATAACAGCAGTAGTTTGAATTTTAAAAGCATTGATATAAGCTTTTGAAAAGTATTTATCTTTTTCTTTTACTAGTGCTGAATATGATCTATCTGCAATCATATCGTTATGACCTAAATCAAGTAATTTATTATCTTCAAGATATTGGAATACTTTTTCTTCATTACCATCAAATTTTTTTATTAAGTCTTTGTTTACATCATTTATAATATGTGCAGTCCATAAACTCTGCCATGATGACATTTTTAAACCTACATTATAAACACCTTCAAAAATTGCTTGATAAAATGGAGTTAATAAGTTATTATTTTTTATATAATCAACAGTTTTTTTATGTTTTTCATGCCAGAAATCTCTAACAAAACAATAAGCATCTTCTTGAATTTCTATTATTTGTGTTTCATCTTTGTTCTCTTTTTTTAGAACTTGTACAAGTGAATCATCTCTTAAATTTACAAGTCTTGTAACTAATGCAAATCTTAAATCATCACTCATAGGAAGATCAAGGTATTTCGCAAAATCATCTATAATCGTTAATTTTTCAAATTCATTATTTTCTAAATATGAGATTAGTTTATTAATATTTGATTTTTGAGTATTTAAAAAGCCATAAACTTCATCTAATTCTGTTAGAAATTTATCATTATTCATTATATAGTCCTTCTTATATTTATTAGGCGTAGTTTATCTTTAAATTGCTTTTTAATTAATAAGTAAAAGGTTTAATTTATCTTTAAGTTGCATTTTTACACAAAAAATGATATATTAATACTTATTTAATGTAAAAAAATTACATAATTTATGAAAAGGAGTTACAGTATTAATAATACAAAACTAACAGTTAAAAATGTTTTTAAAGTATTTGGAGATAATCCAAAAAAAGCTTTAAAAATGTTAGAAAATGGAAAGAGTAAAGAAGATATTTTCACTCAAACAGGTATGACAATAGGAGTTCAAGACGCTAGTTTTGAAATTTATGAAGGTGAAATTTTTGTAATTATGGGTTTATCAGGTTCAGGTAAATCAACTTTAGTACGACTTTTAAATAGACTAATTGAACCAACTTCAGGTCAAATCTTTATTGATGATATAGATGTTACAAACTTAAACGATAAAGAGCTTATTGAGATAAGAAGAAAAAAAATATCAATGGTTTTTCAATCTTTCGCACTAATGCCACATATGAACATAATTGATAATGCATCTTTTGGTTTAGAACTAAGTGGAATTCCTAAAAAAGAAAGATATGAAGCAGCACAAAAAGCATTAGAACAAGTTGGACTTGAACATCACGCACAATCTTTTCCTGATGAATTAAGTGGTGGAATGCAGCAACGTGTAGGATTAGCACGTGCTTTAGCAAATGATCCAGATATTATGCTTATGGATGAAGCTTTTTCAGCACTAGATCCATTAATTAGAGCAGAAATGCAAGATGAATTAATAGAACTTCAAGAAAAAGAGAAAAGAACAATTGTATTTATTTCTCATGATTTAGATGAAGCTATTAGAATTGGAGATAGAATCGCAATTATGCAAAATGGTGAAGTTTGCCAAGTTGGAACTCCTGAAGAAATTATTAATGAACCTGCAAATGATTATGTAAAATCATTTTTTAGAGGTGTTGATGTAACTTCTGTTTTAAGTGCTACTCATATTGCAAAAAAATTGAAACCTACAATTATCAAAAAAGATGGTTTAGGAATAAAATCAGCATTACAATATATTAGTGATTATGATGAAGACTATGCATATTTTGTAGAAAAAAGTGGTAGATACATTGGTGTTTTAACTTTAGAATCTTTAAAAGAACAGAAAAAACTTGAAGGTTCTATTCTTGATGCAGTAATTGATGAAAAACCAATTAATGAAAACTTACAAATTTCAGAGTTTATTTCAGATGTTGCAGGACACATATATCCTACAGCTGTAATAAATGATGAGGGAAAATATAAAGGAACAATTTCAAAAAGTAGATTGTTAAAAGTATTCGATGAAGGAGTTGATAATGGCTAATGATCCATGGGGTAATGCGTCCGCAGCACAAGAAACTAAAGAATCTTCAGTAAACTGGACAAGTGACGAATCTCAAACACCTATTGAAGAGATAAAAGATTTTGATATTTTAAATCCTTTTGATGATGTTCTTATTCCTTTTGATTCTTGGACAAACACAGGAATTGATTGGTTAGTTGAAAATTTTAGAGATGTATTTTTAGCAGCAAAAGCTCCGATTGATGTAGTTTTAAAATCAATTGAAAGTTTTTTATTATATTTAAATCCATATGTAGTAATTTTGTTTTTTGTATTATTAGCTTTACAAGTTTCTAGTAAAAAACTTGCTTTTGGAACTTTAGTTTCATTATTTTTAATTGGTTTTATAGGTGCTTGGGAAGAATCAATGATTACTTTATCTTTAGTAATTACAGCTGTTTTATTTTCAATAATTATAGGACTCCCTTTAGGTATATGGTCTGCAAAAAGTGATACAGTAAATAAGGTTTTACGACCAATTTTAGATGCAATGCAAACAACACCTGCTTTTGTATATTTAATTCCTATTGTAATGTTATTTGGTATTGGTAATGTCCCTGGAGTTATTGTAACAATAATCTTTGCACTGCCACCATTAATTAGACTTACAAATCTAGGAATTAGACAAGTACCTGACGATTTGATTGAAGCTTCTAGATCTTTTGGAGCTAGTTCTTCTCAAATGTTATGGAAAGTTCAAATTCCAGTAGCAATGCCTACAATTATGGCAGGAATCAATCAAACACTAATGCTTGCACTTTCAATGGTAGTTATTGCTTCAATGATTGCAGTTGGTGGTTTAGGTCAAATGGTTCTTCGTGGAATTGGTAGATTAGATATTGGTCTAGCTGCTGTTGGTGGTCTTGGAATTGTACTTCTTGCCGTTATTTTAGATAGATTAACACAAGAGATGGGAAATACAGACAAAAACGATAAAAGAAGATGGTATGAAAAAGGCCCTATAGGTCTTATTTATAAATTTAAAAAGGAAAAAAATGATAAATAAAAAAATGTTTATAAGTGCTTTAGCTTCAGTTGTTGTAGCTTCAAGTTTATTTGGAGCAAAGGTTACAGCTCTAACTAGTGGTATTGCAGAAGAAATGTTTCAAACATTAGTAGTTACTGAATTATTAAAGAAAATGGGACATGAAATTGAGGGTGTTAAAGATGTAAATTATGATATTGCATACCAAACAATATCAAGTAATGCAAATAGTGATGATGTATATTTCTTAGCTTCTGTATGGGATCCTTTACATAATGAAAAAATTGCTGCTCTTGGAGGAGATAAAAAGATTCTTATATCTTCTGACTTTATTTCAAACTGTGCTCAAGGGTATTTAATAGATAAAAAAACTGCTGACAAATACAATATCAAATATTATAATGATTTAAAAAAACCAGAAATCGCAAAATTATTTGATACAAATGGAAATGGAAAAGCAAATTTATCAGGATGTAATGCAGGTTGGGGATGTGAAAAAGTTATTGAATATCAATTAGATGCTTATGATATGAGAGATACAGTAGAACATGATCAAGGTGAATATTCTGCATTAATTGCAAATACTCTTGCAAACTATAAAACTGGAAAACCTATTTTATATTATACATGGACTCCTTATTGGGTAAGTGGTAAATTAGTTCCTGGAAAAGATGTTGTTTTCTTACAAGTAACACATTCAGCTAATCCAAATGCTGGTTCTACAAAATTAGGAAATGGTGCAGATTATGGATTTAATATTAATAATCAAAAAATTGCAACAAATGCAAGTGTAAAAACAAAACATAAAGATATTGCAAAATTATTTGATATTATTAAAATTGATGTTAATGATATTAGTGGTCAAAATATGCTTATGACAAATGGTCAAAATAAACAAAAAGATATAAAAAGACATGTACAAACATGGTTAGAAAAAAACAAAACTAAAGTTGACGCTTGGATAAAAGAAGCTAAGGCTGCTAAATAATACTTTATAAAATAAGAGTTAAATAACTCTTGTTTTATCTTCTAGAAAATATAATAATCTAAAAATTTAAAGAGTACAAATGAATACAATCCCAAAAACAATGAATGCATTACTAATGACTGGTAATGGTGACTATGATAAATTAAAATTTGAAACAAACTATAAAACGCCTATTCCTAAAGAAAATGAAGTTTTAATACAAATAAAAGCAGCAGGTGTTAATAATACGGATATTAATACAAGAATTGCTTGGTATTCAAAAAATGATGGAGATAGTGATGATGCCTCATGGACAGGAGAGAGTTTAAAATTTCCTAGAATTCAAGGGGCTGATGTTTGTGGATATATTGTAGATGTTGGAGAAAATATTGACTCTTCACGAATTGGTCAAAGAGTTTTAATAGAACCATGTTTACAGAAAATAAACGGAAAACAATTAGAAAATCCATGGTATTTTGGAAGTGAATGTGACGGAGGTTTTGCACAATTTACAGTAGTTTCAAATGAACACGCTTATGAGATTAAAAGTGATTATTCGGATACTCAATTAGCATCATTCCCTTGCTCTTATTCAACTGCTGAAAACTTACTAACACGCTCAAATGTAAATGAAAATGATATAGTATTAATTTCAGGTGCATCAGGTGGAGTTGGAAGTGCAGCAGTTCAATTAGCCCGTGCAAGAGGTGCAAAAGTAATTGCAATTACTTCAAAATCAAAGTTTGAAGCTATAAAAGAAATTGGAGCAAATCAAGTAGTTTCAAGAGAAGATAATATTGTAGAAGTTCTTGGAAAAAATTCTGTTACAGTTGTAATTGATTTAGTAGCAGGAAAAAAATGGAATGACCTTTTAGAAGTTCTAAAACCAAAAGGAAGATATGCAGTTTCAGGTGCAATTGGTGGAGCTATAGTTGAACTTGATATAAGAACATTATATTTAAAAGATTTATCGTTTTTTGGATGTACAGTTCTTGAAAAAAATGTATTTTCAAATCTTATAAATAGAATAGAAAAAAAGCAAATAAAACCATTAGTTTCTAAAGTTTTTGACTTAAAAGATATTGTTCAAGCACAAAAAGAGTTTTTAACAAAAAAACATATTGGAAAGATTGTGTTAGAAATAAGAGATTAATTTTCTCTTATTTCTTTTTTTGACTTTATTGTGGTAACTTATCAAATGATAAATTAGGTCTTCTAGATGTAGTAGAAGGAGGATAGTTTGTTTCTAAATAAGTAAGAATAGTATCTTCTGTTTTAGCATCAAATTCCCATAGTCCTTGTGTTTTTTGCATCCATTTAATCATTGAAAGCCAAGTTTCTCTATCACCTTTTTGAAATGTTATAAACTTAGCACTATGACAAACAGTACAATTTGCTTTAACTGTTTGCATTCCTTCTGCTATTATTAGTCCTGTATCTTTGTCTAATTCTTGAGCACTTAAATTTAATGATAAAAATGCTGAAGAAACAAATAATAAAGCTGTTTTTGTGAGATTTTTCATAATAACTCCTAAACTACTTGTACAGCAATTCTATGACAAGCATTGTTTAAGTATCCTCTTGGATTCCAACCTGGTAAAATAATTGGTTGTCTAATTCCTGCACTATCCATAGCTCTTGCCCAAACTTCATAATACCCAGTTTTAGGGAATTTAACAGATGCTTCCCATGATTGCCAAGCTAATCTATTTAAAGGATCTTTTAATTTTTTAACTTTTTTCCAAGTAGCTCCAAAATCAATAGATACTTCCATTTGTTCTACTTTTAAATCACCAGCCCAAGCTTTTCCTCTAAAATTGAATTTTTCACCAAGTTTATGAGTAACTCCTGATTTTGGAAATGTAATCAATGATTTTACAGGCATTGATTCTATAATACACATATCTTCATCTGCTACTTTTGTTCCAGGGGCAACTGGATTACAAGGTACTTTATATGATTGTCCAGTCATTTTAGTTCCATCATGAACTTTATTTCTTATTACAATTTGTTTTAACCATTTACCTGAAACAGAAGCTGGCCATCCACCCATAACAAGTCTTAAAGGATATCCATTAACTAAAGGAATATCTTCACCTTCATAAGCCCATGCTAGTAATGACTCTTCTTCTAATGCTTTTGACATTGGAGCACCTCTTGAAATAGCAACTTTACTTGGATCTCCACTTAAATGTGTATCTCTCCCGTAATATCCAATATAAACAGCATCTTTTTTAATACCACAATACTCTAATACATCTTTTAATTTAACGCCTGTCCATCGACCGCATCCAACTGCTCCTGTAGACCATTGATTTCCTTTTGCAGGTGGGTTATATTCGCTTCTACCATTTCCTCCACACTCTATTTGAAGAGCATAAGTATAGTGCTTAAATTTCTTTTTTAATTGCGCAACTGTAAAAGTAGTTGGATTTTCACAACTTTCACCTGATATTTCAACTGTCCAATTTTCAGGATCATTTGTTTTCTCAGGAGGAACACCATTATTTCTTATGAAAAAATGTTCAGCAGGTGTGAACTCATCATCTAAAATATGAGGTGGTGCTTCAGCATTTACAGGTCTATCATTTAAATAAACTAAACCATCTTTCCCTTGAATTTTAAAAGGAACATCAGAGTTTGCAAGTGCTGCTGGAATTAATCCAGAAGGCATATTAGATCCAAAAGGAATATTTGAACCAACAATTGCAGCCATCATAGCCATTGAAGATTTTTTTAAAAAACCTCTTCTTGATTCTTTAGAACTTTCTCTTCCAAAAATATCTAAATCACTTTTTATAGGGTCATTATAATAAGCTTCGTGAATACCTATTTCTTTTTTTTCTTTCATATCTCTCTCCTAAAATATTAGTTCAATATTATAAAAAACAATTGTTAAGATTATATGAAGATTGCATTAATATATATAATAATCAAAGATTAAGTGTTTTAGCAAATTAATTGTATAATTGAAAAAGAAAACATGAAATCAAATAAAAAGAAAATATGAAAAAAAAAATATTAATAGTGGAAGATGAAGAGTTAATTGTAAATATTATTAAAAATAGACTTAGCAAAGAAGTTTATGATGTTGATATTTCTTTTGATGGAAAAGAAGCACTTTACAAGATTGAAAAAAATGATTATGACTTAATCACACTTGATATTATGCTCCCTTTTATTGATGGATTTTCCTTATGCAAAACAATAAGAGAAAAAAGTAAAAGAACTCTTATTATTATGGTTAGTGCAGTAAGTACACAAGAGTTTAAAACAAAAGGGTATGAATACGGTATAGATGATTATATTTCAAAGCCATTTTCAGCAAAAGAACTTTCATTAAAAATAAAATCATTATTAAAAAGAAGAGATGAATTAAGCACTTTAGAAATTATAAGTTCAGGTATTTTAAGTTTAAATGATATTTCAAAAGAGATAAAAGTTAATAATAACAATGTAAATTTTACACCTAGTGAATATTTTCTTTTATCCTTATTTATTAAAAATAAAAATAGAGTTTATACAAGACAAGAGTTGGCACAATTAATTTATGATAATTATTTAGGTGAAATTGATGAAAGAGGAATTGACAGTCATATTTGTAATATTAGAAAGAAAATTAGTCAATATGAAGAAAAAAATCTTATAAAAACTGTAAGAGGAATAGGATATAAAATAGATGAAAATTAAAACTTTTATAGTACTTTTATCAACTATTGCAGGACTTATTGTATCGATTTTTACAGCAGTTATGACTTTTGTTATTATTGGTAAACCAATATGTAGTGTTATGTTAATTAAAATAACATTAACAGTATTATCTGTTTTACCTATAATTGCATTTTTAAGTTTTTTTTCAGGAACATATTTATCAAAAAAATTTAAATTTATTGAATTACGTTTAGAGAAGATAAGAGAACAAAAATTTAATCATAATGAAAGTAAACACCTAATTACTGAAGTTCAAGAAATGAATGATGATATTAATTTTCTTTCAAATCAATTAAATGAATTAATTATAGATTTAAGACAAAAGAATCATAATTTATCAAATTTACTCATTTCTATGTCTCATGATATTAAGACACCAATTACGATAATAAACGGCTATATAGAAGAAATAGAAGATGGCTTGATTTCTTCTGATAAAATGCCTTCTACTTTAAATCATATGAAAAAGGAAATTAAATATTTAGATGAATTAACAGTGGATATGTTAGGTCTAATTTCATCAATGGAAAGAAAAAAATCGAAAGAAAAAATATTATTTTTTTATTTTTTAGAAAATGAAATATTTCCTTTATTATTGACAAATAACAAAATAGAGTTAATTAATAATATTGAAAAAGACTTTATAATAGAATTTAATAAAATAGATTTAAAAAAGATAAGTTTAAATATATTGCAAAATGCTATTAAATATACAAAAGAAGGTTATATTAAAGTTTCCAATGAAAAAAATAATATATTATTTCAAAATAATGGAGAAGAAATAAAAATTCAGTTCAAAGATAAAATTTTTGAACCTTTTTTTACTATTTCAAAAAGTAAAAATAGAAAAAATAGTGGATTTGGTTTGGGACTTTCAATTGTAAATAATTTGTCAAAGAATAATGATTATAAATGTAGTTTAAAAAGTAGTGATACTTCTAAAACTGTATTTATTTTAGAAAAAAAATTATAAAATTATAAAAAGGAAAAAAATGGCTCTATTAGATAATAACAAAGATGTGCTACCTTTAAGTAGCATAGCAGAACTTTTAACAGCAAAGGTTCGAACACTTAAAATGTATGAGGATAAAGGTTTATTTCCTCAAAAAAAAGAGTTGAAGAAATTATATTCTATTAATGATGTACAAATTATTTCTTTTGTTCATTATTTAGCTAGTGTAAAAAAGATAAATGCAAATGGAATAAAATATATTATTGAAATGCTAGAGAATAATATGGATGAAAAAAATAAAGCAGATTTCTTAAGCTTAATAGAGCAAAAACTAGAAAAAATATCAGGAAAAGAAATAATAGATGTAGAGTCTATGTAATCATAAATTTAATCACAAAAGATAAATTAAGATTTATCTTTTGTGATATATGAAATAGCCAAAATAGCTAATATTATTAATGGAAATACGACTTTAGCAAAACTATCACCTACACTAAAATGTGAAAATGAAGCAAATATAAAATCAAAACTAAAACCTATATAAGCGATATTTTTAAAGTTATCAAATCTTTTTGGTAATACTAAAGCAATTGCACCTAAAATTTTAAAAACTCCAAGAAGTGTAAAAAAGTATAATGGATAACCCAAATGTTCTGAAATAACAATCACATTTTGAGTTTGTATAATATCAACTATTCCACCAATTAAACCAATTAAAATGACTATTAATCCAGTTGTTAAGAAATATAAATTTCTTTTGTTAAATATTTTTGCTTTCATTTTGATGCCTTTTTATAATGTAAATCTATAAAAAATAGTATATATTTTTATTGTTTAGTAAGTATTTACTAAAGACAAATTAGCACTTTTAGTCTTAAAGTGCTAATTTGTCTTCAGACTTTAGCTTCCTTTTATAAAGTTTTGATAAAATTTCATTAATAATATTAAAAAATATAGGAGATTTTTATGGCAAAACATCAATTTCAAACAGAAGTAGGTCAACTTTTACAATTAATGACTCACTCATTATATTCAAACAAAGAAATTTTTATAAGAGAATTAGTATCAAATGCAAGTGATGCAATTGATAAGTTAAATTACTTAAAATTAACAGATGAAAAAATTAAATCAGCGTTACCAGAAGATTGGGCAGGACAAGTTACAATTACTTTTGATAAAGAAGATAAATCTTTAACAATCATTGATAATGGTATTGGTATGAATGAAGAAGATTTAATCGCTTCAATTGGTACAATCGCAAAATCAGGAACAAAATCATTTGTTGAAGCAATGACAGGTGATGCTAAAAAAGATTCAAATTTAATCGGTCAATTTGGTGTTGGTTTTTATTCAGTATTTATGGTTGCATCTCATGTTGATGTAATTTCAAAAAAAGCTGGTGAAGATACAGGTTACAAATGGTCAAGTGATGGTACTGGTGAGTTTGATTTAGCACCTTGTACTAAAGAATCATCAGGAACTGTTATTTACATTAAATTAAAAGATGAAGAAGCAGAAGAATTTGCAACTAAAGAGAGAATTGAAAATATTGTTACAAAATATTCTAATCATATTGCTTACCCAATTTTCCTTTCTTACAAAGAAGAAGTTACTGAAACTTTAAGCGAAGAAGATGAAAAAGCAGGAAAAGAAGCTAAAAAAACTATAGAAGATAGAAATGAAAAAATCAATGAAGCAACAGCTTTATGGATGCAACCAAAATCTAAATTAAAAGCTGATGAGTACAATGCTTTTTATAAATCAATTTCTCATGATTCACAAGACCCAATGGCTACAATTCATACAAAAGCCGAAGGTGTAAACGAATATACAACTCTTTTCTATATTCCTAAAACTGCTCCAATGGATATGTATAGAGCTGATTATCAACCAGGTGTTAAACTTTATGTTAAAAGAGTATTTATTACAGATTCTGAAAAAGAATTATTACCAACTTACTTAAGATTTGTAAGAGGTATTATTGATTCTGAAGATTTACCATTAAATGTTTCAAGAGAAATTTTACAAGAAAACAGAGTTATGGCAAATATCAAACAAGCATCTGTTAAAAAGATTTTAAATGAAATCAAAAAAATGTCAAAAGATGAAGAAAAATATGCTGAATTTATTGAACAATACAACAGAGCTTTAAAAGAGGGTGCTTATCAAGATTTTACAAACAAAGAAGCAATTTTAGAATTAATTAGATTCAAATCTTCAAGTTCAGATAAAATGACATCATTAAAAGCTTATAAAGAAGCTGCTGATATTGAACAAAAAGCAATTTACTATATTGTTGGTGAGAATGAAAATATTTTAAGAAACTCACCATTGTTAGAAGCATATAAGAAAAATAATATCGAAGTTCTTATCTTAGATGATAAAGAAATTGATGAAATTATCACTCCAATGTATGGTGCTTACCAAGATTGGGAATTTAAAGATATTACAACAGCAGAAGCTCCAAAAGTTGAGCAAAGTGATGAAGATAAAAAAGAAGTAGAAGAAAAATTTGAAGACATTACTAAAAAAATAAAAGAAATTTTAGGTGATGCTGTTACTGATGTAAGAGTTACAACTAGATTATCTCAATCACCATCTTGTGTTGTAAAAGATGCAGGTGATGCACAAATGGCTCAAATGGCACAAATGATGAAAGCAATGGGTCAAGCAATGCCTGATTCTGCTCCAATCTTAGAAATTAATCCTGATCATGAAATCGTAACTAAGTTAAACGGTTTAAACGATGATGCACTTGTATCAGATGTTTCATGGGTATTATTAGACCAAGCAAAACTAAGTGAAGGTATGGAAATTACTGACGCTGTTGCATTTGCACAAAGATTAAATAGAATTACTGCAAAAGCTTTATAGAAAAGGCTTTTGTACACAGTCCCCTTACGTTGAAGTTTGATTTTGACTTGAATCACCTATTATATTTAGGTTCAATTGTCAAAATTAAACTTTACTTTAAATCTACAAAAATACTAAATAATAAAAAACTACAACTATTACAAAGCATGAACAAAATATTTTAAAATATAACTATTTTCTAACTAGTTCATAATATAATTTATAAATTATATTTAGGAGAAGATATGAAAAAAGAAATTATTAGTTCACTTGTAGCATTTGTTGCATTATCAGTTTTAACAGGTTGTGTACATACACAACCACATGGTACACATACGGCGGCTACGCAAGAGCATCATAGTACGCATCATATGGCTACAGATAGTATGATTAAAGAACAAAGAGCAATGTTATCACATAATACAGAAGGTAAAGGCTTTGGTCCTCAAGCTCCTCGTGATATTGATTCTAAAATGGGAAAAAATACTATCACATTTGGGATAGCACCTGAATATTCAAAAATGAATCTTTGTAATATTCATTTTCATAAAAATGCAGAGCATAAAGGTGGAGAATTTACTAAGTATGCAGGAAACGGAGATGGTCATGGTTATCAAAGTGGATATAAATATTCTGGTAGTTTAACTGCATCTGAATTATTAGCTACTGATCATAATATTTGTAGTAGTGCTCATGGAGCTTTAAGTTCAGGAGATACTATTGAAGTTCATTATGTTTATTCAACTGCAAAAGTTAATCCTGGTCCTACATTAGGGTCATGTTTAAGTGAATCAATCAAAAACCCACAATTACGTGTTGAAGCACAAGTATTTGTATTAGTTAATGATAAAAATGCTCTTGATTTTGCTGATTTAACTAAATATGGTGTTAAAAATGGGGTGAATCAAGCACTTAATATTCCATCTAATACTGGGAAACCTGTATCATATACTGGATCAACTACAGGACCTGGATATAATGAAAAAGCTTCTCCTTTCCAAGTATCTTGGGGTGTTAGACCTAAAGTTGCAAAAGTAAATATTGATACTGTTGGACAATGGTGTAAAGGTAATGTTTTTAAAGAAGATCACGCACATGGTGTTAGAAATCTTGTTACAAATCCTGATTTAATTTCACCTATTAAGTAATTTATTTTAAGAGATACTGATATTATCAGTATCTCTTGATATTAGTTCTCAACTTTCAATCTATAACCAACTCCAAAGACATTTTCTATAATACCTTTTGGTAATTTTGCTCTTAAGTTTTTTATTATCTGTTTTAGTGCGTTACTATTACCTTCATCACAATTTTCCCATATATATGAAATAATTTCTTCGATAGTAAATGTTCTGTTAACTGTTGATATCAAACATTCAAAAAACTTTTTTTCTTTACTACTTAAAATGATTGCTTTCCTATATTGAGTAAGTTTTTCTTCTTCTGTATCCCAATAATAATCATCTTTTAATTGTATTTTTTTTATGGGAACTACTTTAAACTGTGATAATTCTATGACCACTTTGTTTAATGCAGATTTAAGCGCTTTAATACTTACTGGTTTTATTAAATAATCAGTTAATTTTAAACAAGCTAATTCTCTCATAATATTTATATCAGTATGCACTGTCATTATAACTGCTTTAGTAGTATGATCATTTTTCCTAATTCTTTTTAGTAATTCCAAACCATTTAATTTAGGAATATGAATATCAATTATCATAATATCTGGTTTAATTTCTTTATAAAGTCTATATGCTTCTTCACCATTATCAGCTTCATAAACTTCATCATAACAAATATTCAAATATTTTACATAATTATCTCTTATGATTTTTTCATCTTCAATAAATAGTATTTTATAATGATGTTTATTTACTTGCATTTAATATTTCCTTTTAGAGTATATCTTTGATATTCAATTGACATTTTATAATATCATTAATTTCACTGAATTTCCTTATTTTATACACTTTTAGCTAAAATCTTGCGTTTAAATTTTATTTAGACAAATTTACGTGTATATAGGATAAAGATGAAAGATAATTCTACTTTAGTTTCTAAATTCTTAAATGGTAATTTAATTATTCAGATTATAATTGGTATTGTATTAGGTGTTGTTGTAGCACTTATTTCAAAAGAGGCTGCAATGGCTGTTTCGATATTGGGTACGCTTTTTGTTGGAGCGCTTAAGGCTATTGCGCCTATTTTGGTGTTTACTTTAGTAGCAACTGCTATTGCTACTAAAGAAATTGGTGTTAAAACAAATATTAAACCTATTATCAAATTATATTTAATAGGTACTTTTTTAGCTTCACTTACAGCGGTTGTTTTTAGTTTTCTATTTCCTGTAAATATAGTTTTAATGGATGGGGCAAGTGCTAGTTTAACTCCTCCTAGTTCTGTTATTGAGGTATTAAAAGATGTATTGTTTAAAATGGTTGATAATCCTGTAAACGCACTTGTTACTAGTAACTTTATTGGTATTTTAGTTTGGGCGATTGCTATTGGTTTTGCAATGCATTTTTCTTCAAAAGAGACAAAAAATGTTTTCTTTGATGTTTCAACAGGTATTACTAAAATCGTAACATTTATTATTAGACTTGCTCCTTTTGGTATTTTTGGATTAGTTGCTAATACTTTTGCACAAACTGGTTTTGAATCATTACTTTCATATTCAAAACTTTTAGCTGTTTTAGTTGGAACAATGTTATTTATTGCTTTTATCACAAATCCTATTATTGTATATTTAAAAACAAAAAAGAATCCTTTTCCTTTAGTATTTACTTGTATTAAAGAAAGTGGTATTACTGCATTTTTTACAAGATCTTCAGCTGCAAATATTCCCGTTAATATGAATTTATGTAAAAAACTAGGTCTTCATGAAGATACATATTCTATTTCTATTCCTTTAGGTGCTACTACAAATATGGCAGGTGCTGCTGTTACTATTACAGTATTAACTTTAGCTACTGTTCATACTTTGGGAATACCTGTAGATATAGGAACTGCTTTATTGTTGAGTGTTATTTCTGCCCTTGCTGCTTGTGGTGCTTCTGGAGTTGCTGGTGGTTCATTATTGTTAATTCCATTAGCTTGTAGTTTATTTGGTATTTCAAATGATATTGCAATGCAAGTTGTTGCTATTGGATTTATTATTGGTGTTGTACAAGATTCACTAGAAACTGCTTTAAATTCATCAACTGATGTTATTTTTACAGCAGCTTGTAATGAAAAAGAATAAAGGGATTTTCCCTTTATTTTTCTTCTAAAGATTCCAAAGATTTTATAATTGAATCTGAAACTTCATCATTTATTATAGTTTGCCATTTTTTTATTTGAGTAGGAAAACTATTTTCACAAATTTCAAGTAAAATATCATTAAAAAATAGATTGTCATTTATTATATTTACATTGTTTTCTATATCAATTTCTTTATTTTTAACTGCTTTGATATTTTCATTTGCAAAATGTTGCAGTGCATCCATTGCTGCTTGTTTTTGTAACTCTATTTCAAATATCTCATCAATATTTTCATTTTCTAAATCTTTGATTAATTCATAAATAGAGCCTAAAGCATATTCTAATTGTATGTTTTGGTCTATTTCTTTTTTGTTTGTTGTACTTATTAATATTCCAAGGGCTACTTGATAATATGTTTCATATTTTGCAATATTATTAATAATATTGTCTTTACTAAAGTAGTAATTTATATTCATATTCTTCCTAATTTTTTATAAACAATTATATCAAATATTGTTTTTAATTAGTAACTAAAATGTAATAAATAAATTTTATAATGCATAAAATTATGTTTAGGAGAAATTATGTCAAGTACAACTAGTTCTGCTGACTTAAAATTAAGTTTATTCTTTGGAATAGGCTTTATTATAGCAGTGGGATATTTTTTATATTGGGGATCTATTTATACAAATGGTAATCATACTATTATCTTTGTATTAGCAACACTTTTTGGTATATTTATGGCATTTAATATCGGTGGGAATGATGTTGCCAATTCATTTGGTACTAGTGTAGGAGCTGGAACATTAACTATTAAACAAGCTTTAATTGTAGCCGCAATTTTTGAAGTAAGTGGTGCAGTTATTGCAGGTGGTGAGGTTACAAAAACTATTCGTAAGGGAATTGTAGATTTATCCAAAATAAGTGTTGAACCAATGCAATTTGTTTATATAATGATGTCCGCACTTTTAGCAGCAGCTCTTTGGTTATTAGTTGCTACAAAAAAAGGTTGGCCTGTATCAACTACACATTCAATTATTGGTGGTATTGTTGGTAGTTCTATTACTTTAGGTTTTTTAATTGGTGGAGCTGATACTGGTTTTTCATTAGTTAAATGGGATAAAATAGGAACAATTGCTTTTTCTTGGGTACTTTCACCAGTATTGGGAGGTTTAGTATCTTATGTATTATATTATCAAATTAAGAAATATATTTTAGTTTATAATGATCAAAGTTCAAATCAGTTAAAAACAATAAAAAAAGAGAAAAAAGAACTTAAAAAAATTCATAAAAAATCTTTTGAAAGACTTTCAGAATTACAACAACTTTCATACACAAGTTCAATGGCAAGAGATGCACATACTATAAAAGATGATGATTTTGAACCTGATGATTTAGAATCAGATTATTATAAAAAAGTTTATGAAATAGAACAAAAACAAGGTAGTATAAATGCTACAAAAGCACTTGAAACTTATGTTCCTTTATTTGCAGCTCTTGGTGCAATGTTAATTACTGGAATGTTATTATTCAAAGGTTTAAAACATATGGATATGGGATTATCAACTATTGATAATTATCTTATTATCGCTATGATTGGTGCATTTGTTTGGTTAGCTACTGCTATTTTTGCTAAAACTTTAAAAGGTAAAGATTTAGATAAATCTACTTTTTTAATGTTCAGTTGGATGCAAGTATTTACAGCTTCAGGTTTTGCCTTTAGTCATGGTTCAAATGATATTGCAAATGCAATTGGCCCATTTGCTGCTATTTTAGATATTTTAAGAACAGGTGAATTAGGTTCTAGTGCTGCAGTTCCTACTATTGCTATGCTTACTTTTGGTGTTGCTTTAATTGTTGGTTTATGGTTTATTGGTAAAGAAGTAATTCAAACTGTAGGGCACAATTTAACAAAAATGCATCCTGCTTCAGGTTTTTCAGCTGAATTAGCAGCAGCAGGTGTAGTTATGTTAGCTTCAGTTTTTGGTTTACCTGTTTCTAGTACACATATTTTAATTGGTGCTGTTTTAGGTGTTGGTTTAGTAAATCACAATACAAATTGGGAATTAATGAAACCTATTGGAATGGCTTGGATAATTACATTACCAGCTGCTGGAATATTTTCAGCGATTACCTTCCTTATACTTACATCAGTTTTTTAAACTAAAAAGGATTTATCCTTTTTAGTTTCCAAATACTTGTTTTAAAAGTGATGTTGTTTGAGCTACAGGATTAGTTCTAATCTCTGCTTCTTTTTGTGCAATCATTGTAAATAATCCACTAATTGCTTTATCTGTAACATATTCATCAAGTGATTGGTCTGAACTTCCTGGTAAATATGAATCAACACCAAAGTTTTTAGCTATATCCATAACACCGCTACTATCAACCATACTTTTTGCATTATTTTTATAAAAATCATTTGCTATATCGTAATATGAAGCTACTTGATTTTCTTTCATTGTTTCTTGAATAATTGGAGTTATCATTTCTTTTAATGATGTTGTTGTATTTGTTTTAAAATATTCAGTTGCAGCGTCATTACTTCCTGCTAATATTTTTTGTGCATCTTCTAATGACATTTTTTCAATTGCATCTGCAAAAATACTTGCAGTTTTAGGAGCTGCTGTTGTTGCTGCTTTATTCATTGAGTTGATTAAGTTATCAGCCATTTCATCGCCACCAGCACTTCTTAAAAGTGTTTCAACTTTTGCTAAATTATCAGGTAAGGGAATTTTTACTAGGTCATTATTTAAATAACCATTATTTGAACCTAATTGAGTAACTGCATACGTAACACCAGTTTTTAAAGCTTCTTTTAATCCACTTGACACAGTTGAATTATCTAAACTTGAAGTTGTTGTCGAACTTGTTTTTGTATCAGTTGTTGTTCCACTTGTAACAGTATCCATAACACCTTTTGTAATACTTCCTAAATCAAATGCATATGTTAAACTCGAAGTTAAAATCAAAGATGCAAGTATTGTACTTTTTTTCATTTATATATCCTATTTATATTTTATTTTATTTTAACATTATATAATGAAAAAATTGTGAAAAGGATAATAATAAAATGATAAATGAAATTTCAGATTATATATATAGTTTTAAAAATAAGATTATGGAAACTGAGATGATTGTAAAAGAGTGTGAAAGTACTATAGTTAAATATGCAAATATGTTAGAAAAAGAATCTCTAAAAGTTGAGTTTGAAGAAAATTATCTTACTATTTTAGGTTATACATATAGACTAGAAGATAATAAACAAAGACTTTTTTATACATTTCAAGAGGCAGTTTATGCAATTGATTTAGATAAATTAATGAGAAATGAAGACTCTTTAAAATTAAATAGTATAGTATATATTTTAGTCCTTGATTCAATTATAAAAGAGTATAAAAGCTCAATAGTAAATGAAAGTGAGAAACAAAAAGCACTAGAGACATATAAAATTATTCAAAATAGACAAGCAAAAGAGAATTCAAAATATCATATGTATCAAAACTAAATTTTTAGTTTTGATATTTCTTTTTCTATAAGTTTTAAATCATCTGTTAATGTAATAATCTTTAAATCACTTTTTGATATCATTTTATTTTTATATAAAGTTTTTTCAAAGAATTTCATTAGATGTTTCCAATAATCGCAACCAACTAAAAATAGTTTTAGTTTATTTAATTTCCCTGTATGAACTAGTGTTAATACTTCAAATAATTCATCTAAAGTTCCAAAACCTCCTGGAAATACTACAATTGCTTGTGAATATTTAATCAACATATATTTTCTTGAAAAAAAGTAATTAAAAGTCATATTTCTAGTTGTATATGGATTTGGTACCTGTTCTTCAGGTAGAAGAATATTTAAACCAATAGATTGGGCTTTTTTAGTTTTAAAAGCACCTTTATTTGCAGCACCCATTATTCCAGCACCACCACCTGTTATTATATTTATATTTTTTCTAGCAAGTCTTTTAGCAAGTTTTTGTGCAAGTAGTGAATATTTGTCAACATTTTTAGTTCTTGCACTTCCAAAAATAGTAACATTGTTTTTTAAATCTTTTAATATTGCTTTAGCATCGTTAAAATCTTTTAATATTTTATCATTATGAATTGCTTCATCTTTTTTCATTTTTATTCCTTATGTTTATTATTATATAGCTAATTTAATTAATTTAGTTTAATATATGCTAAAATAATGAAGAATAATGCAAGGCAATAATATGAATATTAAATTAAACTGCGATATGGGTGAGAGTTTTGGTATTTGGAAAATGGGTTATGATGAAGAAATAATGCCACTTATTGATATGGCAAATCTAGCATGTGGATATCATGCAAGCGATGCTTTAAATATGAATAAATCTGTTGCCTTAGCAAAAAAATACAATGTTACAATTGGTGCTCATCCTTCCTATCAAGATTTAGTAGGTTTTGGTAGACGTTCGATGGTTTGCTCTTTAGAAGAGATTAAATCAATTATTTTATACCAATTAGGTGCATTAAATGCTTTTTGTAAATTACATGGAACTGCTATTTCTTATGTAAAACCTCATGGTGCTTTATATAATGATATGATGAAAGATGAGAATATTTTGAAAGCAATATTAAGTGCAATATCTTCTTTTGATAAAAATATAAAATTAATGATTCTATCAACTCCAAATAATGAAGCAAATAAACATACAGCACTTTTATATGGAATAAATTTAATTTTAGAAATATATGCAAATAGAAATTATAATAATAATGGAATTTTAGTTTCAAAAGCTATGCCAAATTCAGTAATACATGATGAACTTGAAATGGCACAAAGAATTGTTACATTAAAAGATAGGGGTTACATTGAAAGTATCAATAAAGAAAAACTCTTTATTGAGGCAAATACTATTTGCGTTGATTGGAATAATGAAAATGCAGTGGAGTTTATAAAGCTACTTAAAAAAGCTTTATAAGCATTTATTTTACTTCTTGAAATAATATTTCAAAAACTTCTTTAGAGTCCTGATTCTTAACATATTTGGAAATTGCATAATTGTAATCAGCTCTAATTACTAAACCTGTTTTACTTTCAAGTATAGTATCTTTTAGTAATTGTTTTATATTAAATATATAATTAGATATCTCTTTTTCATCTTTTTCATCAATAAAAATCAAAAATTGGCTATTAAATAATCTTGCTATTTCAAAATCTATTTTTTCCTCTTTTAACTTTTTTCTTATAAAATTTGTTATAAATATAATCAAGTTATTAGAGAGTAATTCTCCATACTTAGTATAAATATAGTCAAAGTTACTAATATCAATAAGTACACTAATTCCAGAATTCTTAAATTGAGCTTTTTTATTTAGAAATTTATTATATATCCATTTTCGATTATTACAAGAGGTTAAATCATCTATAAATAATTTATTATTTAGATCTTTTACTTCATTTTCTAATTTTGTTATTTGTAAATAAATATCACTAAGAGATTTAATATCTTTATGAATTAATGCTTTTTTTGAAGCTTTAATAACATTTTCCATTATTGAAGCATTTTTTTGAATCGAATACATATATATTTCAATAGAATTAAAATCTTCTATTAATATTTCATTTAACTCTTTTTGAAATGAAGAATCTTCTATATCTATATTTAAAGTTTTTGCATTTTTATTAAAGTTTTCAAAATAAATTGAAGGCATAATTACATCATTATTTAAAAGATTATTAATTGTTATATCTGTAATCTTTTTTAATTCTTTTTTCACTTTTTTCTCCTACTATATCTTTTATTGTTGCAGGTTTACCAATATGATATCCTTGTGAATAATCAATATCTATAGATTTTACATATCTTAATATTTTTAAATCACTAACAAATTCTGCAACAACTTTTATTTTTTGTTGTTTACAAAATTGAACTATACTTTTTATTAAATTTAAATATATTTCTTCATCAATTTTTTTGATAAGAGAACCATCAATTTTAATATAGTCTACATTTAAGTTTAATATATATTCATAATTTGAAAAGCCGGTTCCAAAGTCATCAATTGCAATTTTTACATCATATTTTTTTACTTCACTAATAAAATTATTTACAATAGTAAAGTTAGCAATTTTTTCACTTTCCAAAATTTCTATTGTTAAATAAGGTCCTACATCATTTTCTTGTATTTTATTTATTAAAGATTTTTTAATATTTGGATTTAATATATCAGTATAATCTAGGTTAATACTAATATGTATTTTGTATTTTCTAATATATAAAACAATTTTATCTATTAGTAGTTCCATCAGTTTTGGGTATAGTCTACATTTTTTAGATTTATGAATAAAAATTTGAGGCATAAGAATATTTCCTTTTTCATCAAATAGTCTCATTAATGCCTCATATTTTATAATTTTATTTGTTGTATTATCCATAATAGGTTGTAAATAGGGTTCAACTAAATTATGCTCTATATTATAATTTAAAATATCAACTAAGTCTTCACTAATTGATTCGTTTTCATAAAGATAGGCATCATAATACATATAATGTACGAAATTAAGTTTTGCTTTATGAAGTGCTTTTTCTGCATAAACTCTAATTAATTGATTACTACTTTTTGAACATCCTATGGTTATATCTATATTTATTGAAGAAAATTTATTTATTAATTTAAAAGGATGATTAATTACTTGTTCAAAAATTAGGTTTTTTATTTTTAAAATATCGTCAATTGAGAGATCTTTATATATTGTTAACGCAAAAACATCAACATGAGTATTTGTTAAATTTATTATTATTTTTTTACCAATTTCTTTTTTAATTAATGTGATTATTTGATTTTTAAGTATTTGTTTTAATTGTTTAATTATATAGTCACCATTTTTAAAATTATAAATGGCATTAATATCTTTCATATATAAAATATCTACTAAAAAAAGGGTTTTTATCTTATTTTTATTGAAAAAATTATGTATATATTTTTTTAATGGCAATATATATCCTTTTTATCAAAATATAAGCTTATTAGATTATATATAATTAAACTTTAAGAATTGTAAAAAAAACATTATTTTTTGTAAAATTCAAATATTTAACAAGAAATAAGCATAAAAATTCTTTGTTTAATACTCTTTTTGATAAAATCGCTAAAAGACCTATAGGATTAAATAAGTATGAGAAAAATAAATATAAAAGATGTAGAACTAAATATTGATATGACACCTTTTTTAGAAATGAAAAATGTAAAAAATAAGATTAATGTAGACATTGATGGAAATGTTTATATTAATGAAGAAGTTCCTAAAAATAAAGCAATTATTTATGTAAATGAAGATTATGAAAAAAAAGAAGATATAAATGATATTAAATCTTTATCAAATGATATTTTTGCAAAATATAAACCTTTTGTAACAGGAACAATGTGTAAAATCAAACCTGTAATGAATTGGCAAAATATTATAGGAATGAATGCTCAAAATATGCTTTATTTTGATCACCAAAGTGATGGAGTTGAAATCTTTGAAGATTCAATCTTAGAAGAATTTGGATGGCATGCAAGTGCTTTAGAGATTAAATATAGAGATATTAGTGAGTTTATTGAAGAACATTGTGATGGTGTATTACTTTGTTATGATAATGAAATTCAATTTAGTGGTTTTGTTTTAATTGATGATATTGTAAAAACAAGAGCTCAAGTTAAAGAGTTTATTATTAATAAAACTAAAGAATATATCAAAGAAGAAGTATTTGAATTAGATGACGATGATGTTATTGAAGCTTTAGAATTTTTTGATATTAAGGTTAATTAATGGAAGCATTAATTAAAGATTGGGGATATATAGCTTTATTTGCATACTCTTTTGGTGGAGGGTTTGTAGGATTGATTGTTGCAGGTGTTTTATCATTTGCAGGTGATTTAAATCTATATATTTCTATTGCTGTTGCTGCTAGTGCAAACTTTATAGGTGATCAATTTTTATTCTTTTTAGCTAGAAAAAATAAATCATATGCAAAAGATATGATGAAAAATTATGGAAGAAAAATAGCACTTGCACATATAATGATGCGAAAATATGGTTCACTCGTTGTTTTTGTTCAAAAATATATTTATGGTATTAAAACATTAATTCCTCTTGCTATGGGATTAACAAAATATTCATCAGTAAAGTTTAGTATTTATAACGTATTTGCAACTATTATTTGGGCTGTTGTAGTTGGTTATGGTTCTTATGCAGCTGGTGAGTATATCTTAGCTGTTGCTGATGATTTTAAATATGTAGGAATAGGAATTGTTATAGTTATAGCAATTGGTATTTCATTTATATTTAAAAGAATTGATAAAAAATAAATAAATTTAAGATGAAGCCTAAGTTTTAGATATAATATCAAAAAAACAACAAAAAGGCTTTATCATTTCTACAAATATCAAAGAAGATGAAAAATTCTCACAATTAAACATTTCAAAAGAGTTCTTATCAAACCTTGATTCTTTAGGTTTTGATAAGATGACTGAAATACAAGCAAAATCTTTACCTTTTTTATTAGATGAAAAAGATGTAATAGCACAAGCAAAAACAGGTTCAGGTAAAACTGTAGCTTTTTCTATTCCAATAGTATGTAAACTTGATGTTAAAAGATTTAGAATCCAATCAATCGTTTTGGCACCAACACGAGAACTTGCAAATCAAATTGCAATAGAAATAAGAAAACTATCAAGACATATTCATAATGTAAAAGTTTTAACACTTTGCGGTGGAGTTGCTTATAGACCTCAAGTATCTTCACTTTTCCATGGAGCACATATAGTTGTAGGAACTCCTGGAAGAATTTTAAAACACATAAATGAAGAAAATATAGATTTAAAAGAAGTAAAAACATTAGTCTTAGATGAAGCAGATAAAATGCTTGATATGGGATTTTTAGAAGACATAGGTAAAATTATTGAAGTACTTCCAAAAAATAGACAATCTATGTTATTTTCTGCAACTTATCAAGAAAATATTGATAATTTAGCAAAATTTGTTACAAAAAATCCAATTAATATAAAAAATGAAAATGAAGAAAAAGTAATCATTGATCAAAAATTATATGAAACAAAAGATGATGTAAAAACATCAATTATTCCTGCACTAATTTCAGAAAATAAAGCAAAATCAGTAATTATTTTTTGTAATACAAAAATTCAATGTGATGCATTAAGTGATGATTTATATGATTTAGGACTTGATGTTTTAACACTTCATTCTGATTTAGAACAAAAACAAAGAGATGAAACTATTATTTTCTTTTCAAATAAATCTTATCCAATTTTAATAGCAACAGACGTTGCTTCAAGAGGTTTACATATTGATGATATTGATTTAGTAATAAACTATGATTTAGCAAGAGATGTTGAAACGCATACACATAGAATTGGTCGTACTGCACGAGCAGGTAAGGGTGGTTTAGCAATTTCACTATTTACTCCTGATGAAGAAGATAAAGTTGAAGATTTAAAAGAAGAATTTGATACTTTACAATTTGAAAGAGTAGAGCAATTAAATGATGATTTAGACTATAAAATTGATAGTGACTATAGAACATTATTCATAAATGGTGGTAAAAAACAAAAAGTTAGAGCAGGGGATATTTTAGGTGCTTTAACAGCAGGTGTTGGATTAGCCAAAGATGATATTGGGAAAATTAATTCTTTAGATTTTTGCTCTTATGTAGCTGTTAAAAAAGAAGTTGTGAAAAAAGCCTTAGAAGGTCTAAGTAATGGTAGAATTAAAGGTAAATATTTTAAGATTTATGAGAAATAATATTAATTTATGTTAGTATTTCGGAATTTTAAAAAAAGGGTAAAATATGAAATCAGCATCTGCTAGACATATATTAGTTGAAAGCGAAGAATTATGTAATGAATTAAAACAAAGAATTGAAAATGGAGAAAAATTTGAAGATCTTGCAAAAGAACATTCTCAATGTCCATCAGGAAAAGATGGTGGAAATTTAGGTAATTTTCACCAAGGTCAAATGGTTCCAGAATTTGATAAAGTTGTATTTAATGATCCTATAAATGTGGTACATGGTCCAGTTAAAACTCAATTTGGATTCCATTTATTAGAAACTACTTCTAGAAACGACTAATTTTTGATTTAATACTTTTTTTACTTATTTGTAATATAATTTAAGTAAAAGGAGTATTATGAAACTATTATTTTTAATCTTAATATTTACACTAAGTCTTTTTGCAGGTTCAATTAACTTTGAAAAAGATTTATCTACAGCTAAACAAAAAGCAATTGATTCAAATAAAAAACTTATGATTATGTATTCAACACCTACTTGTCCTGAGTGTAATTATATGAAGAAAAAAGTTTTAAAAGATAAAGAAATTATATCTTTTATAAATGATAACTTTGTATCTGTTGTTATGGATATAAAAGAAGATGAGAAGATATTACCATATAAATTTATTGGTATTCCAACTTTTTATTTTAGTGAGGCTAGTTCAATGAAACTATTAGCAAAAAAAATTGGTGGAACTAGAGAATCACAATTTTTAGAATTTGTTAAAAATGTAAAATAGGAAGAATTATGAAATATCTAATAATAGTAACATTTTTAATTTCTTCATTATTTGCTTTTAATCAAGAGCATTTAGATAAGTTATTGAAAACTAACGATTGTCAAGAGTGTGATTTAACAGGCGTAAATTTAAGTGGAAAAGATTTAAGTGAATCTAACTTAAGCGGAAGTGACTTAAGCTATGCAAACTTAGAAAATACAAATTTAGTAAAAGCAAATATGTGGGGTGTAAATCTTACAAATACAAATATGCAGAATACAAATGCAAGAGCATCAAATTTAACAGGTGCAGATATTATAAATATAAAATGTCATAATACTACATTTAAAGGTACTAATTTCTCAAATACAAATTTTGAAAATGTAAAATGTACCAATCTTTCTATTTGGTCAGCAACTTTCTTAGAAACTTCATTTGAAAATACAGATTTTCAAAATGCAGGTGCAGCGTATGCAACTTTTAGAGATGTTGATTTAAGTGATTTAAATATAAAAGGTGTGATTTTTTGGAATGCTAAAATAAATGATAGTATTGTAAAAAAAGAAGATTGTATCCACTTGAAAAAAGAAGAAGCTATTTTAAAAAATGTAGAATGTAAGTGAAAAAGTAAGAACTTAGAAAATAAGTTCCTACTTTTAAATCTCTTTTAAATTTTTTCTTTTGGAAAATACATTTTTTCTTTATAATTTTTATATCCCCAAGAATTTGCAGGACAAGTATTTTTCCATCCTGTATTTGTAGTTCTTTGTTTATATTTTTTATCTTTTCCACCTTCAAAACCATCAACAACAGTAGCTACATTCATATAACCAGCTTTTGCCATAAGTTTAGTTGCTTTAAGACTTCTAGATCCTGATCTACACATAAAGATAATTTGGTCTTTTTTACTTAAACCTTTTGCTTTAAGTGCAGTTT